>DLYJ01000233.1 GCA_003447785.1 Treponema sp. | reverse complement strand
GTTGAATTCAACTGTTCAAAGGCAGCATCAATATTCTTTGCTTCCATTTTTTTGTCCATCATGACTACCGCGCCGTCAATCAGAGGAAGATTGTTTCTGGCAAGTTCATGTTCAAAATTAAGCCGGCGCCGGATTTGCGGTTCTGATACATTTGTTCCCACAAAGGCAAATTTTTTATAGTGATGAACATTTATAAGATGGTCCATGATAATTTTTATGGAAGAACTGCTGTCAATTTTGAGCATCGTAGCCCCCGGAATATCCATGTGACCGATATCTACCATAGGCAGCGGGCTGAGAGCGCCAAAAAGTTCTTCGATTGAAAGGTGATCCATAAATTCAGAAAGAGAGGCGGCCCAGGTTACAATACCGTCAAGAAAGGGCGCCTTCATGAATTTAAAGTTTTTGCTGTAGTGGGAAATAAAGTTCAGATCATCAAAAAGTGAATATTTGACTGCAGCTCCCATATTGATAAAGTTAATGTCATAGTCGGAAGCTGCCTTCATCATGCCCTTGATATATTCAAGGCCGATAAAGTGACGGAGGTCTGCAATGCCCGTAAAGCCGATTGTAATGCGCTGACCCGCATTCTTTCTTTCCGTTAAAAGCTGTTTTCTCTGTGATAGTTTTAAAGCCATAACATAATACTACCACAAAGCAGTGAATTTTTGACAGATGACGGCGAGTCTCAGGGCGCATAATTTAATCACCTTTGTAAACTGCCTTTTTTTATCTGTTCTGCAACTTCGCTTCCTGCAGTAAGTTCAACAAGTTTCATTGCAAACTGTTCTGTCGTGCCCGGTCCCCGTCCTGTCAAAACGTTGTTATCAAGTACAAAGGGCACGTTGGGAATATAAGTTGAATTTTCCATCAGCTCGTCTACCGCAACTGCACTTCCACAGATTTTATCAAGTTCCTTTTCAAGACCCGGATAGCCTGTCCACTTTCGTCCGGAGAGAATTCCTGTATGGGCAAGGACAACTGCCGGCGCTGCACAAATTGCACTTACAATTTTACCCTTGCGTTCCATTTTTGTTGCCAGCTGGAACAAAAACTGATTGTCCGAAAGATTTTTTGCCCCGTTGGATCCGCCCGGAAAGAAAATTGCGTCAGGTTCGGCACCGTTCAGTTTTTCGATATAATTTTTAAGGCTGATATCGGCTACAACCTTTATCTGATGTGCGCCTTCAACCACAGGTTCGCAGTCACTGTGACCGTCCGTGGGAACAGCAACCACAACTGTATTTTGATTTGCACGGCGAAGATAATCCACAACTGTCAGCGCTTCGATTTCTTCAAAGCCCGGCGCAAGAAAAACTGCTACATTCATAAAACATCTCCCATAAAAAAAGCCGCATCAGCGGTCCTTATACACGCTTATATTATAGCACAATCTGCAATAAATTGGTCATTGAAAAATCATCGTTATTAAACTACAATATATTATTATGAAGCAAGTTCTTATCATAGATGCATCTCCGATGTTCCGTGAGTTTCTTAAAGAAAAACTTGCAGCCGAAAACGTCTCTGTAGAAACGGCGCAAGGACATCGCGACGCATTTACAAAACTTATATCCCAGTTGCCTGACCTGCTTATCCTCGATATTGAAAATTCTGTCGACGATATGATGGACTTTCTGGATAAAAAACGTCTTGATCCGAACGCTGTTCATATTCCTATCATTATCTCCGGTCCTGAGGTATCAAAGGAAAAAGTTGCTTCATTAACCCAGTACGGCGTAATCAAATATTTTACAAAGCCAATCAAATTCGATCTGTTTTTTGAATCCATCGGCCGTATCCTCAAATTGTCTTTCTCCATGGACACTACCCCGTGTGTTCTGGAAATTCACCTTAACAAAAACATCATCTTTATCGAAATTGCCCAGGGCATGAACCGCGAAAAAATGTCCCTGCTCAAATACAAACTCACCGAGTTTATGGACAATCACCGTCTTGATAATCCAAAGGTTATCATCATGATGACAGGTCTGTCGCTGAGTTTTGTTGACGGTGCAAACCTCGAACATCTTTTTGACAACGTGCTTGCCGACAAGAGAATCGACCGCAAAAACGTAAAGGTTCTTTCGCTGGATTCTTTTACAAAAGAACTCATCGAAGGTCATCCCGAATACCACGGAATCGAAGTTGTTACAAACCTTTCACAGGTTCTCAACGATGTGGTAGAAGCAGGTCCTACTTCAAGCATTCAGGAACTTATCTCCGACCAGATTCTGACTTCTACAAACGACTCAAATGACGGCTCGGTAGAAATGCGTTTCTACTCAGACTCAGGAACTGCCGGTGATGGCGGCGAAATGAATGCAATGGCGCCAGGCCAGATACCGCTCAAGATTGCCATTGTAGATGATGATGCAGTAGTGCGTCAGGTTATGCAGGCAACATTCGGTGCAATTAAGGCCCAGTGCGATTTGTTTGCAAGCGGCTCTGAGTTCCTTCAGAAATTCAATTCAAATACATACAATCTTGTAATTCTCGATGTATTTATGCCTGGAATTTCAGGATTCGACATATTAAAAATTCTGCACGACCGCAATAACTCAGTTCCTATCATTGTTTATTCGCAGGCGGCTCAACGGGAGGCAATAATTCAGTCCTTAAGCCTTGGAGCAAAGACCTACCTTGTTAAACCGCAGAAAGGCGAAGTCATTATTCAGAAGGCTCTGGAAATACTAAATGGCAAAATCTAAGGGAGTTCTTGACGAAGCAAGCCGATACCTTGCTAGTACCCTTCACGAAATCCGGACTCCGATTCAGACCATAATCGGAACAATCGAACTGCTCCAGGACACAAACATGGACAGCGAGCAGCGCGAATACATCCGCCAGATTCAGTTCAGTGCAGATGTTCTCCTTGACCTTGCCAACAATATCCTGGACTTTTCCAAAATCCGTTCCAATAACTTTCAGCTGGAATCCGTTCCGTTCAACATCTGCGAACTTACCGAACAGGTTGTAGACCTTATCAGTATCGAAGCCTTTAACCGCGGCCTGGAAATCATCACGGACATCGACAGTTCGATTACGCCGCTTGTAATGGGCGACCCGGTACGAGTTCAGCAGATTATCCTTAATCTTTTAAAAAACGCCGTTAAATTTACAAACACAGGCTATATTCATGTTGAATTAAAAAAAGACAAAGAAATGATTAAGTTCCGCATCACAGACACCGGAATCGGCATTTCTGACGACACAAAGAAAAAACTCTTTACAGATTATTACCAGGCAGATATTTCGACCTACCGCAAATTCGGCGGAACAGGGCTCGGACTTTCAATCTGTAAAAACCTTGTGGGCCTGATGAAGGGAAAAATCGGCGTAGACAACAATCCTGAAGGCGGTGCAAGTTTCTGGTTTACAATCCCCCACAAAAGCGCAATGGATATTCTTGATGCTCCCATGGCACCGACCTACTACGACGACAGAAAGATTTTAATCGTAGACGACAGCCGTCTTGCTTCCCAGAGTCTGACAACCCTTTTGAACGACGCGGGAATTACAAAAATCACTTCCATCGATTCACCTGAACTTGCCATGGAACTTTTGCTGGATGCCCAGAAAAGCGGTACCCCCTTCTCCCTGGTTTTTATCGACATGATTATGCCGATTATGGACGGCTGGCATCTGGCCAGCGAAATCAAAAATAATCCTGAACTAAGAAAGACACTCACGCTTTACCTTCTGGTTCCGGAAGGCCAAATGCGCGCCGAAGCAAAGATGAAAATGCTCAACTGGTTTGACGGTTACCTCTACAAGCCGTTCAAAAAGCATAAAATCACCGAGCTTCTTGAGGGCGAACTCCGTAACCAGAGCGAAGAACTTGAAGAGCTTGAACTTGCAGACGACGAAGAAGTTATGGCCCGTTCACGCCCGGAACAGGCAGTTGCCGCAGACCTTAAAATCCTCGTTGCAGAAGACCATCCGGTTAACCGCAAACTCCTGGAAACCTTTGTCAAAAAGACAGGCGCCGACGTTTACCTTGCAGAAGACGGTCAGCAGGCAGTCCAGGCCGTCCGCGAAAACAAGGACATCGATTTAATCTTCATGGATATCCAGATGCCGGTAATGAACGGTATAGAAGCCACTGTTGAACTCAGAAAGGACGGCTACAATGGAATTATCATCGCCTGTACCGCAAACAATGATTCAACTGACTTTGATTCATACATCAATTCAGGAATCAACGACATTATCGTAAAACCATTTAAAAGCGATACAATCAAAAACATTCTTGAAAAATGGAGCACGGTTATGGAAACGGCAAGCCTTGCTTCAATCACAAATATAAACGTAGAAATCAACAAGGAAAGCGCCTGGGACAAGCAGAGTTTTACAGAAACCGTTGCAGGCGATATGGCCCTTGCAGAAAGCATCATCAATTCATTTATTGAACAGACAGACAAGATTATTGCAGAGGCAAAAAATGCCATCGGAACCTGCAACTTTACGGAAATCCGCGGGGCAAGCCACTCTCTGTGCGGCAGCGCAGGAACCATCAGTGCCACAAAACTTGCCGAGTACGCAAACCGCTTGAACCAGTCGGCAAAGGCAGAAGACATCGCTTCATGCAACTTTGACCTGAACGAATTTGAACACGAATACGAAGTATTTAAATCCCTTTCCAAAGATTACCTGGAGAAAAAATAATGGCTTTTCCATATATAAAAACCAATTTTCATACACATTCAATTTTCTGCGATGGAAAAAGCACCCTCGAAGAAAACGTTCTTTCCGCAATTGAAAAGGGAATCAAAATACTTGGTTTTTCAAGCCATTCCGTTTACCCAAACGATTTAGAATTCAATATGAAAACCGCCGACTTTGACAATTACTGCATGAATATTGAATTTCTCAAAATGAAATACAATTCGCAGCTTGATATAAGGCTCGGCTTTGAAGCAGACTACATCCAGAACTTCTGCCGCCCTGACTTTTTTGCCTACAGAAAATTCAATCCGGACTTTTTAATCGGCTCCGTTCATTTTCTGTACAACGGCGAAAAGGAACTGGACAAGGTTCTGGCAGTCGACGCCTCCCCGGCCATTTTAATGGACGGCTTAAAGCGGATATACGGGGACGATGCAAAGAAATTAATCTGCCACTATTTTGAATGTGAACGGCAGATGCTTGATGAATGCAATTTTTCGATTATCGGACACGCGGATTTAATCAGAAAGTTTAACGGTAAAATTCACTTTTTTGACGAGAACGAAAGCTGGTACAAAGAGCAGGTAAAACTCACGGCCCGGGCAATCAAAAAAGCGGGCGTCATTGCAGAAGTAAACACCGGAGCCCTTTCCCGCGGCTACGACTGCATCTACCCGTCTGATTACTTTTTGAGCCTCTTATACGAAGAAGGCGTCCCTGTCATGATAAACAGCGACGCCCACGATTCAAAAAATCTGGATTATGCCTTTGAACTTGCCCTCAAAAAAGTAAGGGAAGCCGGTTACACCGAACTTGCCTACCCTGAAAAGGGCAGCATCATTACAATGGCAATTTAACTAGCGGTTTGAACGCTCGTTGTGTGTCTGGCACTGGATACACATAAAAGCGTATGGAATTGCTTCCAGACGTTCCTGTGGAATTTCCTGGCCACATTTAAGGCACTTTCCGTAAGAGCCCTGCTTGATTCGATCAAGTGCATTGTTAATCATCTGAAGTCTGTTAGAATCCTGTGCGCCTAGAGACTCCAGAAGCTGTCCGTCTACTACATCAGAAGCAACGTCAACTTCGTCTCCTGAGATACCGCCTTCAAGGATTTTTTTATAGTCAGTATTTTGTCCCGCAAGTGATTCAAGAATAACTTTTTTCTGAGCCAGCAGCTGCTCTTTCATTTTTTCAATAAATGCTTGTTCCATAATGTCTTACTCCCGTTGACAATTTTTTTTCATAAGTTGATAATAAAGTATAATTAAGATTCAGCAAAAAAGCAAACTTTTTTTGGAGGAAATGTGGCTAAAGAAGAAGCAATTGAAGTTGAAGGTATTGTAAAGGAAGCTCTTCCTAATACAATGTTCCGTGTTGAACTCAAAAACGGCGGTCATGTAATCATGGCTCACTTGTCAGGTAAGATGCGAAAGCACTACATCAGAATCGTTCCGGGCGACAGCGTAAAAGTTGCTCTTTCTCCGTATGATTTGAACCGCGGACGCATCATTTTCCGCGAGCGCTAAACTTCACAAAACTCTCCGCAGTATGCAGGAGAGTTTTTTTTTACTTTCCGCTGCCTGTCAAAAGGCCGCGCAGGCTTTTTATGATTCCACCGATGCCTGAGACAATACCGGCAAGGCATAAAATCGGTCCAAAGGGAAAGAAAAATATACTGAATCTGCTCAAAGAAAAACAAACGGCCGTAACTGCCAGATTCCGAAGCAGGCTGTATAAATAGTCGCCCTTTGTATATGAGCGCCGTTCATAATTCGTGTATGTGCGCCATTCTCCGTAAGGCTCGTCGCTTCGGCTGTAATTGTTCTGCCGGTTCTGCTGTTGCTGCCATGCACCTGCCCACGCGCTCCACGGGTCACGCTCAGCCTGTCCGCCCCAGCCTGAGTTATATGCCGACTGAGAGTCATAACTGCCGTAAGAATCGTACTGTGCGCGTCTGGCGGCGTCTCCAAGCACATCGTATGCCGCGTTAATCTGTTTGAATTTTTCTTCTGCCGCCTTGTCACCCGGATGTAAATCAGGATGATATTTACGGGCAAGTTTTTTATATGAGGCTTTAATCTCGTCCTGAGTTGCAGTTTTGCTTACTTCAAGAATACTGTATAAATCTTCCACGCTTTTTCCTTTTAACTGAAGTCATTCCTATTAAAAAATAATCAAATCGGCCCCAAGTTACAAGGGAAAAAATTATTTTTTTTTGAATCTATCCCGGCTGGGCAAAGATGAAGATTATTTTATTAAAACCCAGGTTGCCCCGGAACCGCCGTGATTTCTATCGTTGTGTCCGCTTACACCAAGATGCTTATTCTGCTCGATAAACGTACGAACCATCGGTCCAAGAACAGGGTCGCTTCCTGTGGAGTGGATCCCCTTGCCGTGAACGATTTCTATTTTTTTAAGACCGCGCTTTACGGCATCATTTACAAAGGATTCAAGGCGGGCCCACGCTTCGTCCCTCGTATTACCGTGAAGGTCAATTCTTGCTTCCGGACGCATTTTGCTTATGTACTCGCGGCTTTTCATCAGAGACGCTTCTTCGCTACTTTCTGCAATCGCGTCTTTGTCGGTAACGCCGTAACGCCTGAGCCAAAGTTCCATCGGGTTGATAGTCGGATTCTGATTATTTTTAGCGGAGGCTTTTTCTGTTTCTACAACCTTTCCTGCGTTCTGGATAAAGTCCGCATTCGCTTTTTTGCGGCTTACCGGCACAGGCTTTTGAACAGCCGTCTTTTTTTGAGAGTTTTTTGCCTTTTCCTGCTTGTCCCACTGATTTAAAATATCACCAAAATCCATTGTAGTCCCGTTAATTTATTTCAAAGACCAGGTCTTTTAAAACCCAGCCGTTAATTTCTTCACTATCAATATAATAATAATCTCCGGCCTTTTCCAGAATTTTTACCCTTTTGCAACTGGAAGCATTGTGGGATGAAGAAGTTACAGCTTCAGGAACCGGGCTTACGTTACCGCCTGCAAAGACGCCCCATTCAGGAAGGAGTGCCGCACCGCTTTTGATTGTCAGAACCAGGACCACAAAAAGGAGCACAAAAAAAATCTGTACTTTTTTTCCGTGCCAGATAAATACGCTCACAATAAAAAGTACGAGAAGAACAAAGCAGGCAGCAAGCCCCGCGATAAAAAGCAGGACGCCCGGTTCATCCCCGCCTTCATTGCCGTAAAGCTTATATTCAATCTGACGCCTTTCACGGGAAGCGGCAGAAAACGGAAGGCTCATTCTTTCTTTTGAACGAAGCTCAGCAAGTTTTTTACAGTCTTCAGGCCTGATTAAAATTTCTTCCTCTTCAATTGAATCGTTATTTGCCCCTTCAAAGGCAGATTTAAAAACTTCGTCAGCCTTTTCAAGTTCAAAACTGTCGTAAACGTTTTTCTTAGAATAATTTGCCGAAGGCTTAACAATTATCCTGCACTGAGGAAGGGCAACCTGTTTTTTTGAACCGTTGTATGCTGTGGCAATAATTGCAAAATCCGGGCAGGTGTAAGTTCCGCTCTCAAGAATTTTCCAGGAAAACCTGGCAACCGGGTACAACTGTGCAGAAAATTCCGAGCCTGTAGTTCCGCCCCGAGTTATGTCGTAGCGTTCAAGTTCCTTAAAAATTGAATTTTTAGGCAGCGTCCAGGAAAATTTTAAAATCTGAACAAAATACTTGAGGCTTACGCTGATTATGAGTTCATCACCCTGATTTACCGTAACTTCCTTTACACCGTTCACACTTCTTGAATTCAATAAACTGCCTTCAAAATTTACATCCATGACAGGAGCGATAACGGCAGGATTTTCGTAAACTTCAACACTTTCAAAGGCAAGGTAATAAGTTCTGTAACCGATGATTGCGATAAGCGGCGGCATCCTGACCGGACCTGTATCGCGGAATGTAAACCAAAGATGAACCGCAGTTCCGCGATTACCATCGCTGTCCAGGTATTCTTCGCGCTTGGAAGAAACCAGCTGGACGCCCGGAGGAAGTTCCGGCAGATCGGTCTGAACCTGAGACGGAGAAAAGGTCGGGATTTTTAAGGTATAACCGTTTTCCTGGGCTGTAAAAAAGATTTTGCTGTCAGGCACAACCTTGAGCTGCTTGAGCTGAGAGTGTGACAGCGTCTTTGAAAAAGCCGGCAGGAGAAGGGATATAAATTCAACAAGAACAAAAACTAATAGTCGATTGCGGAACTTTCCCTTCGGTTTGATTGAAGTTTTTTCCATTGCTCCCTTTCCTCCTGTTGAATTAATGTAAACACCTGATCAGAAAGCGTGTTGTCCTTATTGTCTATACTTGTGGCAGTCATTTCGGTTTCGGCACTTTGTGCCGAGCGGCTCTGGGCAAGCTGAACCGAAAACTCCAGATTAATTTTTGCGTCGATATTTGAATTGTCCAGCAGGATTGCCTTTTTAAAATACTCACTTGCCTCGTCGTAATGGCCCTGGCGGTTTTTGATAATGCCGATGTTGTAGCAGGCGGCACTTTTGAGCTTTGCGTCATCCGAGCCTTCAATCTGATTAAGGCGCTGGAGGGCTGCTTCGTATTCTTCCTGCATGATGTAGGTACTTGCCAGATTGAATGCCGCATACTGCTGCAAAGACAGGTTTTCTTCAATTTTTGCATCGGTGTAAGTGCGCAAAAACTGACCGGTCGCCTTCTGATATTCTTTCTGGTGCCAGTCCCAGATTCCCCGGAGGACGGTTCCTCGGCCGCTCCTGCACGAAGACAAAAGGCCTGCAAGAACAAAAACCATTGACAGCGAAGTAAACTTTTTATTCCTGAAAAAGTGAATGTCAAATTCTCCGGCAAAGTACGAAAGAACAAAGAACAAAAGGGCGAAGAAAAGGAAAATTCCATGGCGGGACACCGGCAGGAATTCAGTGGATTCAACATTAGAAACCTTTGAAGAAACTTCCTTCAGCAGCGTCAGGGCCGACCCGTCTGAATCAGCCGCGATGTAAGTGATGTACGGGCGGTTGATAAGACCGGATGGAACGGAAAGTTTTTTCTGGTTTACAAAGGCTGCCGCGTCAATCATTTTGTCGGCGCGCAGAGAAGTTTTTACCTTTGTTTTTCCATCGCCGGCAGTAATTTCTACGGGATTCGGCTGGCCAAAACCAATCAGCGTAACCGGGAAGGCAAATTTTCCGGCGTCTTCAAGTGCCCGCACGAGATTTGAGTCAGTTTCGTCCCCGTCCGTAAAAACCCAGATGTGGGGATTATGAGAGCAGTTTGTAGGAAAGGATTGAATTGCGGCCTGGATTCCCTTGCCGATAGATGAACCGGCAGAAGTCATCAGGGACGGAGAAAGATTTTCCAGCAGAGATTTTACGGCGCTCACGTCCTGAGTCAGTGGAAGTGCAATTACACCGTCGCCCTTTGCAAGCACGACAGAAACTTCGGTTCCGCCCATACGCTCCAGAAGTCCGTTTGCGTAGGCAGATGCCGCTTCAAGACGGCTCAGTCCGTCAGGGCAGTCGGTTGCGGTCATGCTGTATGAAATATCAAAGACAAAACTTACGGCATCCCCGCTTTTCTGTAGGGGAACAGGTTTTACGCCCCATGAAATTCCTGCAAATGCAAAGATAACCATAACACAGGCAGCCAGACGGAAAATCGTGCGCCACAAAATTGCCTTTTTGAATTTTGAAAAATCATTGCCTGCAGAAAAAGAAGTTTCCCGGTACATTTTTCCAAGGAAGGAGGTTGCTCTTTTAAAACTGTAAATTGAATAAACTGCGATTGGAATCAAAAGCAGCAGAAAAACAAAAGCATAAGGTCTCTCAATGCCCATTTTAGAAAACCTCCTTCAGGAAAAATCTTTTAATGATCCATGCAATCACGAACAGAACGGTGGCGAGCAGGATGAACTTTTTGTATAGTTTTTCAACAACGGTCTTATAGTGAAAAGTCTGTGTTACATTTTCACGCTGGCTGATTAAGGAAAGCGACTGTGAAAGCTGGGCTGTGGATTCGATTCCAAAATAACGTCCGCCGGCGCTCTGTGCAATTGATTCAAGACCGCTGGTATCAAACTCTGATTCATAATAACCGGAATGAACCTGGCCTGTTTTTGGATCGATGTATTCAATTGGAACAGAACCACGGGTTCCGATTCCAAAGGCGTAAAGAGTAATATTGTTTTCCCGGGCAAGGCGGGCAGCAGTCTCCGGATGAACTGAGCCCGCGTTGTTTTCGCCGTCTGTAATCAAAACGATACATTTTTTTGGAGCCGATGAGGCAATCAGATGGTAAACCGCGCTGCTCAAGCCCGTCCCGATTGCAGAACCTTCTCCAAGGCCTCCGATTACAAGGCTGTCCAGGCGATTTAAAAAGAACTCCGAATCATTTGTGGGCGGAACCACTGCAGCCGCTTCACTTGCCATGGCAATGAGTGCAAAACTTGCGCCACGGTTTGAGTTGACCAGCGTGTGAATTCCCCGGCGGGCGGCTTCCAGGCGCGTCATGTTTGCAATGTCCTTTGCGGCCATGGAAGGACTCGTATCAAGCACAAACATTATGTCTGCACCCCTGGAAGTGTAAATCTTTTCATGGTGGTGAATTACAGGTTCTGCAAAGGCAAAAACGAGACAAATGTAACCGAGAATGCACAAAATGTCAGAAGAAACTTCCAGGAAGGAACCAAAACGGCCGTCCCATTCAAAGGCCCTTCCCTTCCAGTCCGACAAAGTGAGCGGAAAGGCAATGCGCTTAAAGATTTTGAGTTTTCGTAAAATATAAAGCAGAGGAATTGCAAGTAAAAACAAAAAGGCTGCAGGATTTTCAAACACCGGCATTTTCTTCCTCCACATCAAATAATTCAATCGCCTTGCGGGCGCGTTTAGTCATAAGTTCCCGCTCGCCTTCGGCAAGGATGGCTTCATACATGGAAGCCGGCTGCCGCTTTGTATCCAGCGAGCCTCCTGCAAAACAGATGTAATCGCACCGCTGGAAAACCGTATACAATTCGCTAACAGCGTTTTCCTGACTTTCGTTGAGGGAGCCCAGGGCAAATTTTTCAAAGGTTGAATAAAGGCTGCCTGTCGTGACGCTTTTGAAAGATTCATCAAAGCGGGCGCAGAGATAATTTCTGAGCAGGCGTTTTAATTCTAGACAAAAATCGTAATCGCTCCGGTTTTTATAGTCCTTGACGAGTTTTGCAAGATTTCTGTCAGTCTGTTTTTTAAGTTTTCTGAGGCGTCTGTAATCCCTGGCCGAAGCGTAATAAAGCAGAAAGGCAGGTAAACGAATTATAAAAATAATCAGGGGCAGTAAAAATACAAGGCTTATGGCGCCGATTATTCCAAGCATAAATGTTGTCCCCGGAACTGCCATGGGAGGTTTTGACGGGCGCATGACTGTTGTGCCGGTGGCCTGGGCAATGGAGTAAATCGTAACCGGTGCAAAATCTACAAAAAAGACTGCTCCTGAGTCATCAAGTTTCTGCGAACGGCGGACAAGGCGTTCAAGGTCAAAGCTTGCAAAATCGATTGTGCCGCTTTTCCACGGGATAAAGGTAATGGTAAGTGAATATTCAAAACCGGTGTGCTCAAGCACGGCTTTTTGAACGAGGCATTTGTCCGAAAGGTTTGCAAAGGCTTCAAAATTGCAGTCCAGTTCCAGGGAAGAAGTCTGCTGGCCGGTAATTTTGTCAGAAAACAAATCCGCGTCAGAGTGAAAAACGTATTTCAACTCAGAGCGGTCTCCCACGTAGGGAGTTTTAGGGATTAAAATCTGAACCGCACCGCGCTCAGAATGCACGGTCGACGGCTCAGAATACGCTGCGCCGGTAAAAACGAGGACCCATAAAAGGGCTGAGAAGGCTTTTTTCAATTGAATCTGAATCAACGCTTTGCCCTCCTCAAAAAGAACCGGCTCAAAACAAGGGCCGGGTCTTCTGTTGTAGACAGCTGGAGCGGATGGATTCCGTGACGGATGCAGTGCTCGCTCCATTTGTCAACGCGGCGGCGGTTTTCTTCAAGCCATGTCTGCTTAAACTTTTTGGAAAGTGTGGGAAGCCTCATCTGGAGCGGACTTTCAACATCTGAAAAAAGAAGTGAACCGATTTCACTTAAACTTGCGTCAGTCGGGTCTGTAATTCGGATTGCAACAACATCATTTTTTATGGCAAGGCGGGCAAGGTTCTGCTGGTAGCCCGCTGAACGGAAGTCAGAAATTACAAAAACAAGTGATCTCTTTCTCAGAAGTTTTGTCGCTCCCGCAAGTGCTCCCTGTAAAACCGAGCCGTTTTCAACACTGGATTCAAGTTCATCAAGGTGCGAGAGAATCAGCATCTGCTGCTCGGGACCACTTTTCGGAGGCGCAGAAAACCTGATTTTTCCGTCAAAAAAAACTGCACCCACAGAAGAGCCGTTCATGGAGGCTGCAAGGAGAAGAAGGGCTGCGGCCTCAGAAGCGCATTCGAGGCGGCTTTTTCCGTCAGAGCCGAGAAACATGGAGGCCGAGCGGTCCAGAACAAAAAAAACGTTCAAATCGCGGTCTTCTTCGTATTGTTTGATAAAAGGTTTTCCCATGCGGGCGGTAACGTTCCAGTCGATTGCCCTTACATTGTCGCCGTTCAAATACTCGCGGACACTGTCAAATTCAATTCCCTGGCCCCGGTAAAGTGAGCGGAAGTTACCGTTTCGCATCTGTTCAGCAAGAGTTGAGGCAGAAATTGTAAGAAGAGAAGCTTTCTTTAAAAGTCCGGTTTTGTCGGCGCTTAAAATTTCAGGCATATTCAATAAGTCCCAGGCAATTACGGAACAGGAACAAAAGAAAGAATGCGGCTGATAATGTCATCGGCTGTAACACCGTCTGCGGCAGCTTCGTACGAAAGAACAAGGCGGTGACGCAAAACGCTCAGGGCAACTGCATTTACATCTTCAGGAGTTACAAAGGAACGCCCGTTGAACATTGCGTGTGCTTTGGCGCACTGGAGCATTGCAATTCCTGAACGCGGTGAAGCGCCAAAAGAAATGTATTTTGAAATATCATTCTTTTTTGAAGTTGCAGTGATGGTTCTTGTTACTGAAACAATGGAAACAATGTATTCAACAATGCTGTCGTCACAGGTAACGCTGTCAAGAATACGCTGCAGGTCCTTTATTTTTTCCTTTGTAAGAATCTTTTTTACGGCAACCTGATCTGCCTTACCGCAGGTTTTTACGATTTGAATTTCTTCCTGGGCTGTGGGATACGGAACCATCACCTTGAGCAGAAAGCGGTCAAGTTCGGCTTCAGGCAGGTTGTAGGTTCCTTCCTGTTCAATCGGGTTCTGGGTTGCAAGAACGAGGAATGGGTCAGGAAGAGGATAGGTTTCTTCGCCGATTGTTACCTGCTTTTCGGCCATTGCTTCAAGCAGAGCCGACTGAACCTTTGCAGGGGCACGGTTGATTTCGTCCGCAAGCACAAGGTTAGTAAAAACAGGTCCCTTTCTTACGGAAAATTTACCGCTTGTCTGTTCGTAAATTAAAGTTCCGCTGACATCGGCAGGCAGAAGGTCAGGTGTAAATTGAATTCGTTTAAAATCGATGCCCGAAATATCGGCAAAGGTTTTTACGGCAAGCGTTTTTGCAAGTCCCGGAACGCCCTCAAGAAGAATGTGACCACCGCAGACAATTGCAGTCAGAATCCCGTCGATTACTTCAGTCTGGCCCACAAGGCGTTTTGCGGCTTCTTTTCTGACTGAATCGATAATCTTTTTGCAGTTATCAAAATCTTCAGGAGTTACGTTATTTAAATCAGAATTTTTTTCCATTAGTTGTGCCTCAATATTAACCGATTATGCATAAAAATTGCATAATTATACATTTCTATCATTGACTAGTGCATAAAATAGCGATAATATACTTTACCATGTTAAACCCTTTAGCACAAGAATTGAATAAAACACTCCACGGAACAACACCGGGAGATTTATTGTCGGATTTAGGAACTCGTATTTTCTTCCCCCGCGGAATTATCAGCCAGGGCGGCGAAGCTAAAAAATTTGGTAAAGTTGCAAATGCCACCATCGGTACAACCATCATCGACGGCAAACCTGCAATTCTCGAAGCAATTCACAAATACGCTCCCACACTGTCGGCCGCAGAACTCGTAGCTTACGCTCCCACAGCCGGCAATCCTGACCTCCGTGCTTTATGGAAAGACCTCATTTACAGAAAAAATCCGGGACTCAAGGGTAAAACAACTTCTCTTCCGGTTGTAGTACCGGGACTTACAGCAGGTATTTCATATCTGTCTGACCTTTTCTTGGACGAAAATAAACCCCTTCTTACGGCAGATCCTTCATGGGACAACTACGCTCTTGTTGTAGAAACAAGACGCAATTCGCAGCTCCATACATTCAACCTGTTTGCTGACGGCGGATTTGACCTCAAGTCATTCAAGGCTGCAGTAGAAAAAGAAGCAGAATCAGGTTCAGTACGCATTCTGCTGAACTTTCCTCAGAACCCAAGCGGTTACAGCCCGACAAACGCCGAAGCCGCACAGATTGTAAAAATCATCCGCGACGTTGCAGACAAGGGCGTAAAAGTTCTCGTTCTTGATGACGACGCATACTTTGGATTGAACTACGAAAATGACATCTACCCGCAGTCACTCTTTGCCGAATTTGCCGATCTGCACGAAAATGTTCTTGCAGTAAAAATCGACGGTCCGACAAAAGAAGACTTTGTATGGGGATTCCGCTGCGGATTCCTCACATTCGGCGGCAAAGGCCTTACAGCCGACCACTACACTGCCCTCGAAAAGAAACTCATGGGACTTATCCGCTCATCAGTAAGCTGTTCTTCAACACCAAGCCAGAGCCTTGCTCTCCGCGCTTTTGCTGATCCGGCCCTGGACCTGCAGAAAAAAATCTTCCGTGAAGTTCTGGAAAAACGCTACAAGGCAGTAAGAAAGTTCATTTCTTCGCACACATGTTCAAAACTTGAACCGCTTCCTTTTAACTCAGGCTACTTTATGAGCTTTAAGACAAAGGGAATCAATGCAGAAGAACTCCGCCAGAAAATTCTTCAGGAAAAACAGATTGGAACAATTTCAATCGATGAAAACACACTCCGCGTTGCATTCAGCTCGGTAGAAGAATCTCTGATCGAACAGGTTTATTCGGCAATTTACGATTGCGCCGAACGAATGTAGAAGTTATAATTAGCTCATGAGCAAAAAAACTTTTTTACGCTTAATCGCGCCGGTATTTTTAATCCTGGGCCTTTTTTCTTCATGCAATAATAATTCAACAAACACAGACACCTTTACAATCTGGACCGACCGCCCGGAATTTGTCTCATACTCAGAACTTTACAATTCATTAAATCCAAAATCAAAGGCAATCGTAGTTTACAAGCCGAATCTTGCAAACTCCCTTCCGCCTGCAAAAGACGAAGAAAAACCTGACCTGGTTGTGGGTTCATTCCTCAAAAACAAAAGAATCAAAAAGAATTTCCGCCCCCTGGACGGACTTTTAAGCGAAGACACCGTAAGGGCAGACACAATTTACAGGCCCCTTCTTGAATGGGGCAAGGCTTCGGGCAAACAGTTTCTTTTTCCCGTAAGTTTTAACATGCCCCTTGTAATTTTTTCAGTAAAAAACGAATACCTTCTTCCAAAAAACTATTCAATTTCTCTGGATGAATTAAAAACGACGGCCGCACAGTTCAACGCAAAAAACAAAGACGACTTTTATGTAAAAATGGGCTTTGGACCTTCATGGGACAATGAGTTCCTCTACCTCGTTACAAAAAATTTTGGCCAGTGCTTTAAGGAAAAAGGAACTTCATTTACCACAGATATGGCAAAACTCCAGCAGTCAGTTGAATACATCAAGGACTGGACACAAAGCGCAAACACTTCCACAACCAGCGAACAGGACTTTCAGTTCAAATACCTGTACACGCCAAAATACCGTCAGGTAACCGAAGAACGCACTCTGTTTGCCTACACATCCAGCGAAGACATTTTTGCAATCAGCTCAGAGCAGATTAAAAACCTCGCTTTCCGCTGGATTACCGTAAGGGACAAAATCCCGGTTCAGGACAATATGGTTTCCATGGCAATTTACAGAAAATCACGCAAGCCTAAAGAAGCAGAAGATTTTATCGCATGGTTCTTTCAGGCCGAAAACCAGAAACGCATGCTTGAACGTGCGAAGAAAATGGATCTTTCCAGCATGACATTCGGGATTTCTGGCGGATTTTCGTCACTGCACACTGTCAACGAACTCGTCTTTCCGACTTATTACCACACGCTTTTAGGAAACCTGCCTTCAGAAAAATCCCTTGCGGCCCCTTACGCATTTCCTTCCCGCTGGGTAAGCCTTAAGGAGCGCGTAGTTTACCCGTATCTTATTTCTGCGGGAAACACAAACCAGGAAAAACAGACAGAAAGCATTACACAGCTTCTTTCTGCCTGGGAAAAGCAGTTCGACTAAGGTAAAACTAAACTTTCTCAACCCGGCGCCGATATTTGAAGTATAGAGGCGTAATTATGGTTGATTCTATTTCATTAAATGCATACTCATACAATGGAATTGTCTCAGGAAGTTCAGGAAAATTATATGTTCCTGTAAGTCCTTCTGCCGTAATTTACTCTCAGTTTGACCACATTTCAGGCGTTGCAGCACCGGACAACCAGAGCGGAGTTGCAGTCAGCAAAATCCATATATTAAATTCGCTTATTAATCAGTTGATCAGTTTAAGAAATGAACCTAAGCAGCCGCTCTACGGAAACAACGAAGACGCCTTTGCTCAGGGTGAACTGGACAGTCTGATTCAAAATTATCAGGGTCAGCTGCAGAAAGAAATTGATAAGGCAAATATAAGCGGTTACGGGCTTGCAGGATTAAACCCGCAGCCCGGAACACTTCTCAATATTCAAGCCTAAGCCCAGATAAGCCAGAGAACAACTGCACTTGCAGCAGTCGTAAGAATTGTAAATGTACCGCCAACTTTAAGCCACTTGCCAAAATTCATCGGATAGCCTTCACGTTTAACAATACCCATAGCAACAACGTTTGCACTTGCTCCAAATGGAGTCAGGTTACCGCCAAGACAGCTTCCTACCAGGAGGGCAAACATTAAAAGTTCAGCGCCCACACCGGTTACAGGATCTACAAGGCCAAGACCAAGTGCCATTTTTTTTGCAACAGGAAGCATAACCATAATATACGGTACGTTGTCAACAAAGCCTGAAATTACAATAGAAACAACGAGAATTACGATAAAACCGATAAACTCGCTTCCGCCGGTTTTTGTTACGAGGAATGCGGCAAAATCATCCAGGAGTCCCACACCGGCAATTGCTCCAACCATAACAAAGATTCCGCAGAGGAAGAAGATTGTTTCCCAATCCAGGCCTTTTATAAGTTCCCATGTTTCTAAGCCGGACTTTTTCTGATTCAATAGATACCACAGAATGCCGCACACTGCCAGAATCATTACAAATCCGCCGGAAGACATTTTCATCACTGCTGCCGGAAGAACTTTTTCCAGGGCTGGAGAAACGAATGAAAGTGCTGCGAGACCAAAAATCATCAGAAGCATGAGGACTGCAGGAAATGAAGAAATTACAGGTTCAGTTTCTACTTCAGTCTTATCCCTGTATTTTGCAAACATTGTGTAGAAGAAAACACAGCCTGTAAGAAGCCCTGCCTGAATGATAAAGAAGATTGAAAGGCGTCCGTCGTGAACAAAAAAGTCGTTAAAGTTGTAACCTGCTTCTGCGGCAAAAATCATGCTTGGAGGGTCACCGACGAGGGTTGCGGTTCCTTCAAGGTTGGACATAACGGCAAGGCCAATCATGAACATTGTGGGGTTCATCTTTAACTTTTTACACAGCGAAAGGGCGATTGGAGCCATTACAAGAACTGTGGCAACGTTTTCTACGAAAATCGAAATGATACCTGTCATGGCAAGGATGAATACCATTGCAACACCTGTAGAAGGAGCAATCGAGACTAGGGCATCTGCGATTTTTGCAGGTACTTTTGAATACAGGAACAGGGCTGCGATAGTCATTGCTCCCACATAAATCATCATTACGTTCCAGTTGATCAGGGTTCCGAAGGAATGTGAAAGAGCAAAAAGTCTGCCGGTTGTTTCACCGTCAGCCTTAAATATGATTCCTGGAAAAATAATTGCAAGCGTAATGGTCAGTACAGCCGCAATACTTGTAAACCAGACTTTTTTTTCCTGAAATGCAATTACGAGGACGTACATTATAACGGCAGCTGCCAGTACGACCCATTTTAAAATTGAATCCATTATTTTCCCCTATAATTATTCTGTAAAGAAAATACCATTTTTTCCGTATTCTGTCGAGAAACTCACCGTGCGCAGATTACTCAGATAAGTACACATTTTATAGTGTATCTGATTGAATATAAGGCCAAAAAACACTATAATGGGCGCAATAGTTTTCTTATAAGGAGCTTCTAATGACAGTTAACGAAATCAAAAACTCAAAGATTCGTTCTTGGGTTGAAGAATGTGTTAAGATGTGTGAACCGGACAATGTTGTAGTATGCGACGGTTCTACAAAAGAGTATGACAAGTTGATGCAGAAATGTGTTGACGCAGGTCTCGCAACACCACTCGCTAAAAAACCAAACAGTTTCTTGTTCCGCTCACTTCCAAGTGATGTAGCCCGTGTTGAATCACGTACATTTATTTCATCAGTAAAAGAAGAAGATGCAGGTCCAACAAACCACTGGATCGACCCTGTTGAACTCAAAGCAACAATGAAAGGTCTTTACAAGGGATGTATGCACGGACGCACAATGTACGTTATTCCATTCTGTATGGGACCACTTGGTTCACCAATCGCTAAATACGGCGTTGAACTTACAGACTCAGAATACGTTGTATTGAACATGGACATCATGACACGTGCCGGCGAAAAAGTATGGCAGTATCTCGATGACAACTTCGTTCCATGTCTCCACTCAGTTGGTAAACCGCTCAACAACGGCGAAAAAGACAACGGAATCTGGCCATGTGCTGACGTTGAACACAAATACATTTCACAGTTCCCGGAAGAACACCTCGTATGGTCTTACGGTTCAGGATACGGTGGAAACGCCCTCCTCGGAAAAAAATGTTTCGCTCTTCGTATCGCTACTGTTATTGCTCGTCAGGAAGGCTGGCTTGCAGAACA
>DLYJ01000136.1:16821-18048 GCA_003447785.1 Treponema sp. | reverse complement strand
AAATCTGTCCGCCAAGTTCAACAATTTTCTTTTCCATGGCGTCGATGATTTTTGGAAGCTTATCAGTTCCGATGTGGGGATGAGCGTCGGTCAGGATATTTTCTGTCGCACCAAATTCAACAAAGATGCGGTAAATTTTGTAGATATCGCCGCGCTTGTTTGAACGTGTATAGAGTTTTCCGTCAGAAAAAGTTCCGGCACCGCCTGAGCCAAAACAGAAGTTTGAGTTTTCGTCCAGCTCGCCCTGGCCGGTCAGATTGTCGATGTCGTTTTTACGGATTGTAGTTGCAGATCCGCGTTCAATGATAACAGGTGTAATTCCGCTTTCGAAAAGACGGAAGGCCGCATAAAGACCGGCAGGTCCGCATCCGATTATGATTACTTTTTTTGAACCGTCTGCCTTTTTCCAGCGCAGTGCCACATCGTCTTCGTTTTCAGGTTCTTCCCCGATGTAGACTTTGTAGCGCATAAAAAGTTTTATCTGGGCACGGCGCGCATCGATGGATTTTTTTTCAAAAACGGGCGTAACTTTCTGTCCTTTGTAATCAATGTGTTTTTGATCGAGAGTTTCGAGAATTTTTTTATTGATTACTGCCTGATTGTTTTCTTCTTCAGGCGTAATGATGATAGAAAGTTCCGTTGTCATATAGCACGATTATAGAGAATCTTGATTAAATAAAAAAGTGGGTTAAACCTTAAACAGGTCAATCTGGCTGCCGATTTTTTCGATGCTGTCCTGCATTGTATCGGAGATTGAAGCAAGAGTATGACCGTTCTGGTTAATCCTGTTTGCACTTTCTGTCATGCCGCCCATGCTTGCCTTAATCTGCTGTGTAACGCTCTGCAGTTTGTTAATCTGGGACAAAATTGCGCTGTTGCCCGAAGACATGTCTGCAGAAGAAGCACGAACTTCAGATGTACTGTCGTTCATCATCTTGAGCGCGTCGGTAATCTGATGGCTTCCGATTTCGCTTTCTTCCATGGCACCCTTAATCTGGTTAACGAGCTGGTCGGTAGCGCGGATCTGTTCGGTAACCGAATTGAATGACTGTTTTGCTTCTGCACTGGACTGAACTACATTCTTGATTGATTCCTGAATCTTTTTAAGTTCGTTGCCGATGCGTTTTGACTGCTGGCTTGAGTTTTCGCTCAGGGCACGGATTTCGTCGGCTACAACGCTGAATCCCCGGCCTGCGGCTCCGGCGTGTGCGGCTTCGATTGCGGCGT
>DLYJ01000136.1:0-16682 GCA_003447785.1 Treponema sp. | reverse complement strand
TGAGGGTAATCTGTTCGTTTACGCTATTCTGCTTTGAAATTCCGTCACGGGTATGTTGTTCAAGCTGGCTGAATGCATCGACCATGTGTTCGGTACTGCGGGAAACTGAAGTGATGTTTCCAAGCATCTGTTCAACTGCGGCGCTGGCCTGGGTAACTCCGGAAGACTGATTTTCAATAAGATTGTTCAGGTTTTCGATATTTCTGGCAATTTGGTTAACCTGTTTTACAGTTTCTTCAACTGAGTCCCCCTGGAGATTAATCTGCGAGCTGACCTGTTCAATATTCTGGATAATCTGATCGATGGAAGAACCGGTTTCCAGTGAAGTATTGTGCATTTCGTTATCAACGGATTCAAGTTTATCCTTTGATTCCTTGATGCGGCTGATGATGTAGCGGAGGTTTTCCGTAAATGAGTTGAATCCGCGAACTACGTCACCGATTTCATTTTTTGTGTGAACATCGATTCGCTTTGTTAAGTCGGCGTCACCGGATGCAATTTCGATAATTGAATTCTTGAGCTTAATAAGCGGGTGAATCAATATATTCATGTAAACTGAAGTAAAGATCAAAAGCAGGAGAGCGATAACCGAAGTACATAAAATAATCCGGAGTCCGCTCTTGTATGCGCTTGCCTTTACCGAGCCGTCCGGAACGGAAACTGCAAGGGACCAGTCTGTGCGGTAAATCGGTGTATAGAAAACGTGGTGCTTTTCTTTTGTGTCAGTTTCTGTGATTACAGCACTGCCGGTCTGGGACATAACCATTTTTCCGGTCATCTGCTGGTAACCTTCAAGGCCGGACTGTGCGTCGCCCATTGTGTAAAAGTTTTTCATAATGCGCTCTTCGTCCGGGTGAGCGATAATGTTGCCTTCGCCGTCGATTGCATAAATGTATGAGTCTTCTGTTGTTTTTGTTCCCTGAATTTCGTTGTTTACGGTGCGCAGCGGGATTGCGGCAAAGAATACGCCCCAGTATGCGTTGTTTGTGTTGTACAGCGGAACTGCAACATAGAATACATAATATGAGCCGTCTACGGAAAGTTCAGGATTTGAAATGTACTGCGGCTTTCCCTTTCCGGCAATTTCTGAGTAGTACAGTTTGTCAGAAACATTTCCTGTGCGGCCGTCAGATGAATACATATCACCGTTCATGTCGGCAAAGGCTACAAAGTCAAAATTCGAACCGATGAGACGGGTGTTGCTGAGCATATATTCACGGGCTGTGCTGATATCACCTGTGAGGAATGCGTCACTTTTTGAGAATACGCGCAGATCCTTAAAAAATCCGTCGAGCCAGTAAGAAATTACGGACGATGTGCGTTCTGCAAGAGATGATGAGAAAGCGGCATAGGTTTCGATATTATCGTTACCGATGGAGCGGATCAGGATAAAAGAAAGTACTGAGAAAAACAGGAAAAGAATAAATAAAAGCGTAACGGCAAAACGGAACGCAATTGTATTTTTGAGTCCCTTTCGCCATTTTCGTAGCCGTTCAGTAAAGCTGATTTTTGGCTTGAACTCATTGAGAACTTCCAGGTCTTCAACTTCGTCTGGCGGATTCTGAATATTTTTACTCTCTTCCTTCTTAAATCTTTTAAACATAAAGCATCTCCAAAGGCTGTGTCACTGTGCATCTCGTCGGACTCCCGAAAAAGACACTTTCTGTGGGATTTTCGGGATGTCCTATTATATAATAATCGGCTGAATTTGTTAAATTTATAACAAACTGCAGTAAAGAAAGTTTCGTTCTCAAAGCCCGGTTTTACTTGATAATAATTTGTGTAAAGTGGATAATGAACAAACTTGAATTTATACGAGGTAATTTTATGCAGATTAAGCAGCTGGAAAAAATTCTCAGAGAAAATGAATATCCTGGCCGGGGAATTGTAGCAGGACTTTCTGCTGACGGAAAGTACGCAGTCAGCGCATACTGGACAATGGGACGCAGTGCCGGAAGCCGCAACAGGGTTTTTGTTGCAGAAAGCGAAGACGGCTCAGAAGTTGTACGCACAAAGGCATTTGACCCGAGCCTTATCGCAGGCGATCCAAGCCTTATCATATATGCGGCTGTACGCCAGCTTGGAAACCAGACAATTGTTACAAACGGCGATCAGACAGATACAATCTGGGAAGGTCTTAAGGCAGGACAGACTTTTGAACAGTCACTGCGCAGCCGCAAATACGAACACGACGCTCCGAACTTTACTCCGCGCATTTCTTCTCTGCTCAATGTAAAAGACGGAAAATTTGACTATGCAATTTCAATTCTCAAAAGTGATAACGGAAACGGCGACAATACTCTCCGCTTTACTTACACTTACGACAATCCTTTGAAAGGACAGGGAAGATTCATTCATACTTACATGGGTAACGGAAATCCCCTGCCAAGTTTTGAAGGCGAACCTGAACTGGTTGAATTAAAGGGTTCAATCGATGAATTTGCCAATATGCTCTGGTCAAGCCTGAACGAAGACAACAAAGTAAGTCTTTTTGTCCGCTACATTGACATTTCAACAGGCAAATTTGAAGAACGCATCATCAACAAAAACAAATAATTGAATTCTTACCGGGCAGCCCCAGATGAAAAAGGCTCTGTTTACAACCTTACTGATAGAAAAATCACCTCAATCTCTTCCTTTGGGAGCGGCCTGTGTTGCGTCGGCCGCAAAATCTGACCCCCGTTCAAAAGACCTTTTACAGGTCGAATTAATCGATTTTAACCGCGAAGAGCGGGAAATCATAAAACTTTATGACACAAAGGGCACGAAGGCAGATTACGCAATCGGACAGTACATCGCGGGCGTAATCGCCGGAAAAAATCCGGATTTTGTCTGTTTCAGCGTGTATGTATGGAATCACCTAATTCTTGAAGAAGCGGCCCTGACCTTAAAAAAACTCCTCCCGGACATTATAACGCTGGCAGGCGGTCCTGAAGTTACGGCAGACCCCTATGCATTCCGCTCATTTGATTATCTTGTAAGCGGCAACGGCGAAAGTGCGACAAAGGAAGTTCTGCTCAAGCTTTCAGGCTGTGATAAAACAGAAGAACTGGACGGCGTTTATTATTTTGACGGAATCAAAACAATTCCGCTGGCGACAACAGGAAGGGCACATCCGTGTCCCCCGGAACAGCTTTCTTCGCCCTATCTCGACGGAACGATTGATGCATCCCGTTACGGCGGAGCCCTCTGGGAACTTGCCCGCGGCTGCCCGTTCAAATGCAGTTACTGTTACGAAAGCAAGGGCGAAAACCGCGTTTCTTACTTTCCCATGGAACGAATAGAAAAAGAACTTGAACTTTTTGAAAGTCAGAAAATCCCGCAGGTTTTTGTTCTGGACCCGACTTATAACGCAAGCAAGGAACGCGCCCTCAAAATGCTTAAAATGATTAAGCAGAAGACCCATGGAATGTTCTTTTACTTTGAAGCGCGCGCCGAGTTTATTGACAGGGAACTTGCCCGTGCCTTTTCAGAGATTCCCTGCGCTTTGCAGATCGGAATGCAGAGTGCGGATCCGGAAGTTCTTAAAAACGTTCACCGCACTCTGGATAAGAAAAAGTTTGTAAAAAACATTGGTTACCTGAATGAAGCGGGCGTAACTTTCGGATTCGATCTGATATACGGGCTTCCCGGCGATACTCTTAAAGGCTTTAAAAAGAGCATTGATTTTGCCCTGAGTCTCTATCCCAACAATCTTGAATTATTCTGCCTTAGCGTATTGCCCGGAACTAAACTTCATGATGATGCAAAGGGCTTTGACTTAGTGTGGCAGCAGATGCCTCCGTATAATGTTCTCCGTACTCCGACCTTTGACGAAGGGGCCCTTGCAGAAGCAAAGTCCCTTTCTCAGGCGGTAAATCTATTTTACACACAGGGCCGCGCAGTCAGCTGGTTCAACAGTATTCTGTATCCTCTGCACCAGGCGCCGTCCGCTTTTTTTACAGACTTTGAGCGCTATTTGAAGGCGAATCAAATTCAAGTTGAAGAATGCTGTGACCCGCGGAAAATTCGTAAAATTCAAAAAGCCTTTGTTCAAAAAAAGTTTGAGGAGCGTCATTTGCAGAAACTGCTCCCGGTTACCTTTGACCTTATTGAATTATACGGAGCCCTGAGCGACGCTGACGGTGAAGGCTTAAAATCGACAGTCCACCTGAATTACTGGCCGGATGACCTTTTAAGTGAGTATGCCCTGGATCTGGCCTTTTTTGCCGCCAGTTCCCGTAAGCATGTCTCAACGGTAAAGGTACGGCCTTCCGTGAACGGGGCTGTCTGGGAATAAAAAAAATGCCCGCCTCCACAAAAAGCGGCAGGCGGGAGCTTGTGAAAGGAGATTTAATCTTTATTCTTCAACCAGGTCAAGTCCTTTAAATGAAAGGACATAAGCAGTTACTCCGTTAACGGTTACGGTTATTGTCCGGTCCTGGTTGTCAGTTACTGTAAACTGGTATTCAGTATCGTCATCATCTGATATGTAGCTGCCGCCTGAATAATCATTGTTCCACCTGATATCATAGCTTTCAACATTGCCAAAGTGGAGTTCGTCATGAGCCAGATAGTCGCTGCCTTTGACCCAGCGGCCTTTCTGGTCGTGCCATGCCTTTGTGCTGTCAAAGCGTGCTCTGATATAGTTGAACCACTTTCCGTCAGGGTATTGTGACTTGTCGCTGCTCGTAAGAATTGAGTAATCAAAAACGTTTCCGTCCGGGACAGAAGTCTTGAAAAAGATTTCAATCTTTTTTTCAATATCTGCTTCAACGGCTTCAAGGTATTCTGCAAAAGTTCCGCTTACATGCAGATAATTCTTAAAAGTGTTGTTTAAATATGCGGTGACATTTGCGGCCTGAGTTTCGGCATCGTCGTTAACGCTGAAAGAATTGTCTGAAAGGAAGTCTTCATAGCTGTCTGTTGTATATTCAGATTTCAGGCATGCCGCATAGAGGTTTTCGTAAGTAGGTTCTTCTTCTGCTGTTATTAACAGATCGATTATATCCGTAATGTCGTCTGTATAAAGTTTTTTCATGTAGTCAGCTGCATTTTCAATGCTGATCCACTTCTGTGGGACATTGTCCCAGAGGGCAGTTACACTGATTTTCATTGTTCCGCGCGTCTCATCGACAGCTTTCTGTGTATAGGTGAACTTTGATTTATCCGTTTCAGGCGCATCATCAGAATTATTATAGGTTATGTATTCTTCAAAGATACCTTCATTCTTTTCCGGATACAGGGTTAAGACAGCTCTTCTGGTGTAGTCGGTATCAGAAGTGATTATGGAATAAACTTCTTTCTTTCCTTCCTCTTCTTCCTTTCCTTCCTCTTCTTCCTTACATGAAGCAAAAGAGAAGGTGAAAAGAGCTGCAGTTAAAAGCAGCAGTGCTTTGCTGAATGATTTTCTCATTTTTTCCTCCGACGGATGCATTCTTTTTTACATCCTGATTGTATTAACTTTAGTTTAAGCCAGATTCTTAAAAAGGTCAAATTTCCGGATAAAAGGGCAGCCTCCTTCCTTCTGATAAGCCCCGGGCAAAATTTCCCGGGTATAATAAATAATTCTGGCTAAAAAAAAGTTAAAAACCTGTTGACAAAAAATGAACGTTAGCGTATGCTAACAATGAAAGTTAGCGGTTGCTAACTGACGGTGTACCTCATGGCGTCCTGCGGGGTCTGGTTCTGACTGTTTCTTGACTCTCCGCAGGACGCCGTTTTTTTTGGATAAAATAATGAGTTTTGATGAGACTATATTAAATTGCGGAGCCCCGGCCCTGTGTGGAATCAAACCTGCCAGTTTATTTTCGATGAACGGCGACTGTTATAAAACCAACCGGACAAAACTTATTGAATGGCGCACGGATTTTTTTAAGGCGCAGAGATTTTTGATTCCAATCAGAAAGGAAGATAACCGTATTCTATTTTTTATTTACGATAAAAAACTTTTGCAGCTTGTCCTTGCTGACAAAAAGAACCTGGCTTATCTGAAGAAAAAGGGTTACCCGGTTCAGAATGGTTTTAACGCAATCCTGAGTGAACTGATCCACAGGCTTGCGGCAAACAGGGACTTTCCTCATGAAGTTGGACTTTTTCTGGGGTATCCCCTTGTTGATGTAATCGGCTTTGAAAGTGACAGGTCCGCCTTCAAGTATGCGGGATTCTGGAAGGTTTACGGCGACAGGAATAAAGCCGTTAAACAGATGATGTTATACAAAACATGTACAAAGGTGTGCATGGCTAATCTTGGAAAAGGCATGTCAGTTCCACTGGCAGCTAAAGAATACATAAAAGTAAAGCGTGTTCAAAACCGGGCAGGTTAAAAACCGCTTTTATTACGGAGGTATTTATGAAAGTTGCAATCGTTTATGCATCTACAACAGGTAATACTGAAGCACTCGCCAATGCGGCAAAAGAAGCTGCAGAAGCATCTGGAGCTCAGGTATACTTTTCAACTGCTGACGTAGCAGACGCCGGAGAACTTGCTTCGGCTGATCTCATCGCTCTTGGCAGCCCTGCAATGGGTGCCGAACAGTTGGAAGACTCGATGGAAGGATTCTACACATCTGCAGAAGGAAGCCTTTCCGGAAAGAATGTTGTTCTCTTTGGTTCATACGACTGGGGCGGAGGAGCATTTCTGGATGACTGGGAAAGCCGTGTTTCAGGCGCCGGCGCAACTGTTAAAGGCTGCGTAAAAGCCCAGCTCACACCTGATGATGCAGCACTTGCTGAAATCAAAGCATTGATGAAGTAAAAAAAATAGCGGGCTGTCTTCATGACAGCCCTTTTTCATCTTTTTACGCGAATAATTCTGTTGATTTGAGCCATTCGGCAACGGCGGTTGCTTCCTTGTCCAAGGCTCTGTCATCTTCTACAAAGGCGCTCATCTTACGGACTTCGTCATGAACTTTCTTTGTGAACGGTGCAAAGTCATCATAACCTGCAAGGTCAACTGCCTGCATTGCGGCAAGAAGATGTGTTGCAAACTGAAGGTATACAAGTTCAATCTGTTCTGCCCACTTGCGGGCACTGATTGTACCCATGCTGACCTTATCCTGGTTCAGGGCTTCGGTCGGCGCACTTGTAAGGGAAACTGGGAAGCAGTAAGTTGCTACTTCGCCACGGATTGCGCTGATTGTAATCTGGGCAGCCTTAAAGCCAAGCCGTAAACCTGCTCTCGGATGATCTGCCGGTGTAAAAGGAATCAGGTTTTCTGTAAGTCCGTTAAATTTACCGTCGATGATAACTTCGGCCTGTTTGTCGCTCAAATCGGCAATATTTGCGAGGGCGGTCCTCATGTAATCGCAGGCAGCACAGATGTGTCCGCCGTAGAAGTTTCCTGTGTTGTAGAGGCGGCCGGCTTCGATGTCAACGAGCGGGTTGTCGTTTGCACTGTTCAATTCTTCCGTAATCCACTGACGCGCAATACGCAGGGTGTCGCGGTAAACGCCTGTAATCTGCGGCGCACATCGAATTGAATACCTGTCCTGGATTTTATTCTGCTGGGCAACAAAGCCTTTGTTGTCGATTTTTTCAATCTGTGATTTTAAAAAGTCTTCGTATCTCCAGACGCGTTTTGAATCCTTAATGATGTTGTAAACATATTCGGCCGATTCGCACTGACCCTGATGATTTTTAATCTGGCTTACCTTTGCAACAAATGGTGTGTCCTTTCCCCGGGTAATTTCTGAGGTAACTGCAGTCAGGAAGTCTGAGATTTTTGCGAGGCGTTCTGCCTTTTTCCATGCAAGAGAAGCTACGGCAGTCATAACAGAAGTTCCGTTCATGATTGCAAGGCCTTCTTTTGCTTCGATTGGAAGAGGTTTGATTCCTTCTGCCTTAAAGGCTTCTTCGGTTGGAACAATCTTGCCCTTGTAGTAAACTTCGCGCTGACCCATAATTACTGCCGCAACATAAGAAAGGGGTGTAAGATCGCCGGATGCTCCCACTGAACCGAGCTGCGGAATTACAGGAATAATGTCCTTATTCAACAGGGTGAGCATCATTTTTGCAAGTTCAGGGCGGATTGCACTGTGGCCGCCTTTAACGTTTCCGTTCAGGCGTGCAAGCACAACGGCTCGTCCTGTAGTTTTATCGAATTTTGGTCCGAGACCGATTCCGTGGTATGTACAGATAGTACGCTGGAGTTCTCCGGCCTTGTCTACGCTTATCTGATTGTGACAGCTGTCGCCAAAATCTGTTGTAACGCCGTAAGTCGGAACTCCGGTTGCAATGTAGTCTTCAAGAAATTTTCGGGATTTTTCCAGTGTTTCCCAGAATGATTTGTCCTGTGGAAGTTCAACCTGTTCATTTTTGAGAGCAACGTCGCACAGGTCTTCAATAGTAAGTTCGTTTCCGTTGATTGTCTTCATGATAACAATGAGTTTATAACTTTTTTAAAGGTGGTGCAACGAGTTGAATTGTCCGCTAAAAACTCCTGTGTTATATTTAAAGATATATCCAGAATTGGCATGAATGGAGGTAAATATGACTATCAATAAAAATATTGACGGTTCAGGATGCACCCTTGAAGTGGCAGGAAGACTCGACACAATGAGTTCCCCGGAATTTGAAAAGAAAATCCTGGAAATCAGCGACTGTGATTCACTTATTATTGATTGCTCAAACCTTGAATACATTTCATCTGCCGGTTTGCGTATTTTTCTGACTACTCACAAGGCCTTTTCCAAAAAGGGCGGAATGGTTTTAAAAAATGTAAAAAAGGAAGTTCTCGAAATTCTCGAAGTTACCGGTTTTACAGACTTTTTAAAGATTGAATAAGTTTTTAACTTCTTAAATCAGGATGCGCCATGAAAAAATCAATTCTCATTTTTGCAGTATCAGTTTTATTTTTTTCCTGCTCAAATAAAAAGCCGGAAATTACAACTAAACTCGTTATCGACGGACATGGTGTAAACGACAAGTCTTACAATGCAGCCGCCTGGGACGGTGTTTTAAGCTTTTACGGTGACACTGTGGGTGAAGAAACAGGCTTTGGAACGCTTTACGACGTTGTAATTATGAACAATACAAGCCAGCTCGTTTCTGACTTAAAGGCCCTTGCCTTTCAGAAAACTGACGTCCTTGTCATGGCAGGCTCGGCCTTTTCCGACGCCTTAAAGACTATTGTTCCGATTTTTTACGAACAGAAATTCATCACAATCGATACGGAACCGATTCCCTGCGCAAATGTGCAGAATTATGGTTTTGCTTCCGAAGAAGGCTCTTATCTGGTGGGAGCCCTGATTGCCATGAAGGCCCAGGATCAGAACATCGTAGACCCTGTATTCGGTTTTATCGGTGGAATTTCTGGCGATACGGTAGCGGACTTTGAATGCGGCTATATTCAGGGAATACATTCGGTTCTGCCTGATGCAAAAATTTACGACCATTATGTTGAATCCTGGAATCGGCCGGACCTTGCCTCTCAAAAAGCGGGGGAGTGGTACGACAGCGGTGTCTATGCAATTTATTCCGTTGCGGGTCTTACAGGTAGCGGAACCATAGCCCAGGCCGTGCGTCTGAGAAAGGCCGGCAAAAATGTCTGGGCAATCGGTGTGGATAGGGATCAGTTTGAAGAAGGTATTTACGGAAGCGGACAGTCTGCGGTTTTGACTTCTATGGTTAAACGGGTTGACCGTGCAGTTTATGCTGCCCTTAAATCGGTTCAAAACGAAAAATTCAAGGGGGGTTCAAGGACACTTTCCTTAAAGGACGGAGCCGTAGGTTACACTAAGACCAATCCTGAACTTGGAGAGGCGATTATCAAAATTACAAATCAGATTCAGGGAAAAATCGTTCAGGGGAAAATCTCTGTACATTCAACCCGGAAAAACAGAATTGAAGCAGAAAAACTGCTTAAGAGTGCAATTCATGAATAAATTCATAAATAAAAGGCGCATATGAAAGAAACTGAAAAAAAACGTACATCTTATTTTTCTCCGCTTGCAGCAAGGATTCTTACAGCAGCCATCGGTTTTGGATTTTTGCTGTGTTTTTTGATTACTTACATGGGCTACAGGCATTTTTCAAAAGTGTTCAGGGATGAATACAATAAAATGACAAGCCAGTTTGCCTACATCGCAGTGTCCTATCTTGACGGCAAAACTGTCCTGGAGTACGAACAGTCACATCTCAAGGACGAGCGTTACAGGCAGCTGAAGGATAAATTTACTGAACTGCTGAATATCGCAAATCTTGAAAGCATAAGCCTTACGGTTCCGGACACGGTAACCTGGGAAACTCAAAAATACATTATTCATGTTATGAGCCAAAAGGCCGCCGGCACCCAGATGGAATACGAACTGGGCTGGTCACAATCCCTGGTTCAGAAAAAGAAGGATTCAATCGTAAATATAAAGCGCCTGATGCATCTTGGAAGGCTCTACCACGAATACGAATTCAACAAAACTGAAAACGGTTTGACAGGCCGTGTAATTTCTGCAATTCCTGTCCGTGATGAATTCAACAATGTTATCGCAATGCTTTCTGTTACCAAGAGTATCGATGAAGTTCTTGTTTTACAGGAAGTGTACTGGAGACGGGTTTGCCTCGTTGCGCTGATTGTGGCCGCAGGATTTTTTATTCTTTACGGAATCAGCCTGTGGTCTATGGTAATTCATCCCATAAGGACAATTACTTCAGAAACTGATTATTTTGCAAAAAACGGTGAATTGTCCGGCGTACTTAAAAAAATCAGAAATAAAGACGAAATCGGAAGCCTTGCAAAATCAGTTCAAAAAATGAGCAATGACATTCATTCTTATATCACTGAACTCACATCGGTTACCAGGGAAAAGGAACGCATTACGACGGAGCTCAATGTTGCAACAAAAATCCAGAGCGACATGCTTCCCACAGCTTATCCGGCCTTTCCGGAGCGGGGGGATTTTGACCTCTTTGCAAAAATGAGCCCTGCCAAAGAAGTTGGCGGTGACCTTTACGATTACATGATGATTGACGATGACCACCTGATGCTTGTTCAGGGGGATGTAAGCGGAAAGGGTGTTCCTGCGGCCCTGTTCATGGTAATTGCAAAAACACTCATCGACTCTCACACTGAGCAGGAAATGAGCGTTACGGAAATCTTTAACACGACAAACAACGAGCTCTGCAAGGGCAATGATTCAGGACTTTTTGTAACCTGCTGGCTGGGCATTCTGACCCTGAGCACCGGCGAGCTTTCCTACGTAAACGCAGGTCATCCGTACCCGCTTTTGTGCCGCGAAGGCAGATTTGTTTACCTCAAGGATAAGACTAACCTTGTTCTCGGGGCAATGGAAGATATTTCCTACACCGAACATAAAATCAAACTGGAAAAGGGTGACAGACTTTTTATTTACACAGACGGCGTAACGGAAGCAACTTCCGATGAAAACGAACTTTTTGGCGAAGAGCGCCTTCTTGAAGCAATCAATCAGACCCTGAACATGGACGCTCCAGAAACAATTGAATTTGTACGCTCTCAAATCGACAGATTTGTTAACGGAGCCGATCAGTTTGATGACATCACCATGCTGGAATTTATAAGGAAGTAGCGCGATGGAAGCTCTGTACAACATAATTGCCGAACTCTGCTCATACATCATCCATTCATGCACTGAGGATTTTTTTGTGCAGTACAGTTGTGTTGCGTCTTCCGAAAAAACACGGGTAGAAAACCTTGTCCGCTCTAAATTGCCGGTTCTGTTCCGGTCGGATGGCGGGGTAACCCACACACTGGCCGACAGGGAATGCAATGAGCTTTTTTATACAACCTTATTAACGCTGATAGAAGAATTAAAGGAAAAGTCAGACTTTTTTGGAATTATGGGCGTAACTCAGATTCTGGATGAAGCGCTGGAAAACGAACTCAAGCAGAAGACCCTGGAATTTCAAAAGGAAGACTTTTCCGTCGTGCTGAATACAAACCGCGAAATAACGCAAATCGGTCTTTTGCCCCGCTGCTCATGCTGGTGGGAGAGAAAAAGACGCCTCTCCCATTGTTACAACCGCCTGGACAATTTTCTGTTCAACTTTCTGCTGATGGAAAACTCAATTCTCGGGGAGCTGATTGACCGCCACTATTATTTGCCGCAAACTCTCTTCCCGAACTTTATTTCCAGCCGTTCATTAAAGATTGCAGCATCTCCCCTCCGCCTTGAACGCAATTTTGACATTCATGCATTCAGCGAGGATAAAGTTCAATACTTTAAGATTGATTACCCTGAAAAAAATTACAGTGGGGACAACGAACTCATCTGGAATAAAATTCTGGACAGTGCAAAAAATGAATGCGACATAATCGTCTTTCCGGAAATGTTGGGCAACCCCGAAATGACCGATTTTGTTCAGGGGAAGATTGAAGGACTGAAAAAGGATGACGCAGAACTTGCCGCAAAAATTCCTTCGATGATAATTCTGCCCTCATTTTGGGAAAAACGGCGTAACACGGTAACAATTCTTGATAAGAACGGAAATCTTTTGTGCAGACAGGCCAAGCAGAATCCGTTCCGTGCGGAGTCGGGCGGCCACGGCTACCTGGAAGGAATCGTGCCCAGCCGTGTGGTAAATATCTTTCACTACGAAGGCATAGGCCGGATTGCAATTTTAATCTGCAAGGACTTTCTGACAACCCGTTATATGGAACAGCTCATGAGGTGTTTTAAGCTGACCCTGATAATTGTTCCGTCCTTTTCTACGGGCTCCTATGACTTTTTGCGCTCCTTTGATCTGTGTGCCCACGACGACTGCAACGTTGTCTGGATTAACACATGCGCTGCGATGGAAAGCAATAAAAAGTCCAATTTTGAATACGTGGGTTATGTGAGAAAGAGAATTTCCCGTTTTGATGATGAGGGACAACAGCTCAGAAAAATGCCGATTTGTCCGACCGCATTTGACGGAAAGTGTGGGCACGACTGTATTTTTTACGAGACGATTGAGAGTGTTTAGGAAAGGAAGGAAAAATGAAATTCAAATCAATTAAAAAGATTCATGAAGGTAAGTTCATTACACGTTACAATATAGATTACGAAACCGAAGCCGGCCGTTCAAAAACTTACGAAATGATCAGCCGGGACAAAAACATCACGACCTTTGAGCAGCTGCACAACAGCCGTGTGGATGCAGTCGTTATGATAATTCACGACGTGACGGGGCAGAAGATTCTGTTGAACCGTGAGTTTCGTATGGCAACGGGGGAATGGGTGTATAATTTTCCGGCAGGGCTCATAGACGAAGGAGAAAACTCTGCCACGGCCGCAGTGCGCGAACTGCGGGAAGAAACCGGCCTGCACCTGGACCATGTGGATCAGGTCTGGAAGGAAAGTTACTCGGCAGTAGGCTTTGCAAACGAAAAAAATATCTGTATCGTTGGAACTGCAAGCGGAGAAATTCTGCCCAGTGACAGCGACATGGAAGAAATTGAAGCAGACTGGTACACAAAGGCAGAAATCCGGGCTTTGCTTAACGTGGCCCGTTTTGCGGCACGCACCCAGGCCTACTGCGCGCTCTGGAGCAGAAAATAAGTTGTCCGGGGCAGGGCTCTGACGGGAATTTTTTATGGAGGATTGTATGGCACAGATTGAACTTGAGTCGAAACTGGAAAGCCTTGATACTCTGAACGGTTTTGTTCATCAGATTATCCAGAATTCTCCGTGCACGGAACAGCAGCAGATTCAGATTGACCTGGTAGTGGAAGAACTTTTTGTAAATATCGTAAATTACGCATATCCGGAATCTATGGGCATGGTTCAGGTTGAATGTAAATTGAGCGGAGATTCAGGTCAGGTAATTATTCAATTTAAGGATCAGGGAATTGAATTTAACCCCCTTGCCGGAAAAGAAATTGATGTTCATGACAGGTTTGAGAGAAGACCGGTTGGGGGCTTAGGCATTTATCTGGCAAAAAAATATACAAATTCAATTGAATACCAACGGGCCGACGGCAGCAATGTGCTTACAATAATGAAGAATCTGGGCTAAAAGAAGGGAATGGCTCTTGAATTCATTTTGCAAATTCTATATATTATAACAACTTATCGGTATTTCCGAAGAAAGGAGGTGAATTAGGCATGGCAACTATCGTTGTAGATGATTCAGAGAATCTTGAAAAAGCAATCAAACGCTTTAAACGCATGGTTGAAAAAGAAGGTATCGTACGCGAATACAAAAAGCGTGAATACTATGTAAAACCTTCTGCTACAAATCACCAGAAAAAAACTACTTTGGAACGCAAACTTCTTAACAAAAGACGCAAGTCTGATCGTAAAGATTACTAGTTCTTTGGTAAAAAACGCCCTTCGCTGATGCGGAGGGTTTTGTTTTATAAGGAGGAATGATGAAAAAAACAGTTTTGCTTGCATGCGCCGCATTTGTTGTGGGCTGTATTATTCTTGCAGTTGGTATGGTCAAAATCATGCCTTCAGAACGTACAGTAAGTGTACGGGGACTTGCCGAACGTGAAGTTGACGCTGACCTTGCCGTATGGAAACTTACTTTCTCTGTGGGCGACAACGACCTTCAGATTTTGAGGCGCAACGTTTTGCACCAGACTGAAATTGTAGCAAAATTTCTTGAACAGCACGGTCTTGAAAAATCTGATTACACGGTAATGTCGCCGGAAGTTAACGACGCAACAATGAACACATGGTCTGACGGCGGACGCCGTACTTACACATATATCGCAAAACAGTCGATATTGATCCGTTCAAACAAGGTGGCTGCAGTAAAGGAAGCGTCGGACGACACTTTGAGCCTCGCAGGCAGCGGTGTTTCCGTAACAAGTGAATATGACAGCAGGGTAGTTTACGAATTTACCCGGTTGAATGAAATTAAACCTGAAATGATTGCCCTTGCAACACAGAATGCGCGCCTTGCCGCAGAGCAGTTTGCCCGGGACAGCGGCAGCAAGGTCGGAAAGATTAAAAGCGCAAGTCAGGGGCTGTTCAGCATTGATAATGCGGCAGCCGGTCTTGAAGAGAAGAAAAACGTACGCGTTGTAACAACCGTAGTTTATTCTTTAAAAGACTAGGTTCCATTCTGAAAGTCCTTTGGACTGGAGACGGAGCCGGATACGTGGCCGTGACGGCTAGTTTGTTTCCGGCTTGAGTCCGTCTACAATAAACTGGGCAGGCATTTTTGAAGGACGTCCCTGTGCGTTTACGCTTGCCCAGGAAACATCTGCTTCTGCACAGACTGTGCCGTCAGCTTTTGTAATAATCTGATGGAATGTGCCTGAAACTGCCCCCATCTTTGTCGGGTACGACTCGATTTTGAGTGTTTCGTTCATGTATGCAGAGAATTTGTAGTAAATATCAACGTGAGTAACGTAGAGGCTGTATCCTGCCTTTGTGCAGCCTTCATAATCAAAACCAGTCTTCTGTAAAAAGTCCATTCGTGCAAGTTCAAGATAGTTGAGATAAACGGCATTGTTTACGTGGCTGTAAGAATCACATTCGTATGGTCTTACTTTTAATTCTGTAATAATTTTCATAGTATCCTGATACTAGCACTTTTAAGCTTTTTGGTCACCAGAATTAGCCCAGTTCGGCAAGTTCGCTCCAGCGCCCGTAGGCCTTATCCAGCTTTGCTGTAAGTTCTGCGTACTGTGTGGAAGCGGCCTGAATTTTTGCAAAGTCACTTCCTGACATTTCAGCCTCAAGTTCAGGCTTTTTTTCTTCAAGTTCAAGAATCAGGGCTTCAAGTTCTTCAAACTCACGCTGTTCCTTGAAGGAACGCTTTTTCTTTGGAGCCGGTGTTTTGCCGGCCGGGGGTTTGGGGGCAGAGTCCCCGGGCGAAGTGGTAGGGAGAGAATCGGCTCTGCCGTCGCTCCCTATCCCTTTCTTGTTTTGTTCTTCAAGATAATCTATGTACTCGCTGCATTTTCCCACAAAGCCGCTGATTGCACCGTCGTCTTCCATTACAAAAAGTGTGTCGGCAATCTTGTCCATAAAATAGCGGTCGTGGCTTACGATTAAAAGACAGCCCTGATATCCAAGCAGAAAGTCTTCCAGGATGTTGAGCGTAAAAATATCAAAATCGTTGGTAGGTTCGTCCAGAATAAGAAAGTTTGGATTTGAAATCAAAAGCCTTACGAGAAAAACCCTTTTAAGTTCGCCGCCGCTTAATGTAGAAAGCATTGAATGTTGAATTTTTCCTTCAAAGCCGAATTCATTTAAAAACTGGGCAGCACTTAACTGTCGCCCGTCATTCATTTGAATATATTCTGCGGCTTCCTTAATATACTCAAGAACGGTGAGACTTTTGTCCTTAAAGACCGGGTTCTGCTGGTAGTAGCCGAAAACCGTATTAACGCCCACATCAATCGAGCCCGTATCAGGCTCAATCGTGCCCGTTATGATATTTAAGAGCGTTGACTTTCCGGCTCCGTTTGAACCAAAAATGCCGATTCTCTCACCCTTTGTAAACTTGTAGGAAAAGTTTCTGATAACCGGGTGCTCTGCCTTTCCGTCAGCCCTTGTTGAACTGCGCTTTTCTGCCAGGGACTTTTCGAAATTCTTTCCGATTCCGTGGAGTTCGAGGATTTTGCCTCCCAGGCGGCGTCCTGCAACCTGCAGGGTAAAGCCCTTGTCCTCTTCAAACTTGACCCGGTTGATAAGCTGCATGTCGCGGTCAATGCGGGCTTTGATTTTTGTTCCCCGGGCACAGGGGCCGCGTAAAAGCCACTTGCGTTCAAAACGGAGCACGGATTCAATGCG
>DLYJ01000130.1 GCA_003447785.1 Treponema sp. | reverse complement strand
TTCAGTCGGCTGGAATCCACGTTCCTGTCCTTGCAGGAATTATGCCTATTACAAGTTCAAGCCAGGTAAGCCGCATGATTGATTTGTCAAACGCTTACGTTCCGCGCAAACTCCTTGCAATCTGCGACAGATTCAGAAATGATAATGACGCAATGATGCAGGCAGGAATTGCCTACGCAACAGATCAGATCATTGATTTGATTTCCAACGGCATCCGCGGAATCCATATTTACACGATGAACAAGCCTCAGATTGCAGAAGCAATCATGAAAAATATTGATTCAATTGTAAGAGCCGTAAACAAATAAAAGATGAAGCGTGATTTCAGAAGTTTCTTAAAAGAGCAGACAGCCTCGGGAAAGCCGGTCTTTTTTGACGGCGGTATGGGTACTATGATCCAGGCCGAAGGCATTACTGACTACAATATTCCGGAGGATGTTTCGATTGAACATCCTGAAGTAATTAAAAAAATCCACAGAATGTATCTCGACGCCGGTGCAAATGTAATTACCGCAAACACATTCGGCGCACTTCCCCTCAAGGTGGGCGAAGGTAGATACTCTGTCAAAGAATACCTGACAAAAGAAATCCAGCTTCTCAACGATACAATTGAAGAAGCAGAAAAAGCAGGAATCAAAGGTCCTCATTTTTCCAGCTGGGACACAAGCCAGATAGGCCGCCTCCTGGAACCCATGGGCGATCTGACCTTTGACCAGGCCTACGAAAATTATAAGGAAGCGGCAATTATCGCAGAACAGGCAGGCGCCGACCTTGCAATTATAGAAACAATGAGCGATCTGCACGAAGTTAAGGCGGCAGTTCTTGCAGTTCAGGAAAACACAAAGCTTCCGATTGTCGCAACAATGACATTCCAGAAAAACCTCCGCACTTTAACCGGTGCCGACGTTCAGACCTGTGTTACCTATCTTGAATCTTTACATGTAAATGTCCTTGGCTTTAACTGCGGCGGTGACCTTGCCGAAGGCGAAGAATTGACCCGTCAGTTCTGCAAATACTCTCACACGCCCGTACTGGTTCAGCCGAATGCGGGACTTCCAGTAGTAAAAAACGGAAAGGCCGTATTCCTTGTAAAACCTGAAAAATTTGCCGCAAGCCAGGTTAAAAACCGCCGCGGGGGAGCTGTCCTCCTCGGCGGCTGCTGTGGTACGACACCTGATCACATTAAGGCACTTATTGAATCCACCAGGGACGAAAAAATCAGTCCTAAGGCCCTCAAAGAAAAGGTAAAGGATGCAGATTCAACTTTTATCTGCTCATACAATAAAACAGTTCAAATCGGCGGCTGGGCAGGACCGATGATTGTGGGCGAGAGAATCAACCCCACCGGCAAAAAGAAGGTAAAGGCTGCCCTCCAGAGCCACGACATGAACTTTGTCCTTGCAGAAGCAGAAAGCCAGATTAATGCGGGCGCACAGATTCTCGACGTAAATGTAGGTTTGCCGGGAATTGACGAAGCTCAGACGATGGTGGATGCAGTACGCACAATTCAGGACGCATTTAACACGCCGCTCCAGATTGACTCGTCAGAAGGACCTGTAATCGAAAAGGCACTGCGCTACTACAACGGCAAGGCCCTCATCAACTCCGTAAACGGCCGCCAAGAAGTTATGGACAAAATATTCCCTCTCGTAGCACATTACGGCGGCACTCTCGTAGCCCTGTGTATCGACGAAAACGGAATCGCGCCAACTGCCGAAGGCCGGGTAAAGGTAGCAAAAAAAATCATAAACGAAGCCGCAAAATACGGAATTCCGGTCCGCGACATTGTAATCGATACTTTAACCCTCACGGTAAGTTCACAGCAGAAAGAAGCCCTGGAAACCTGCCGCGCAATCAGCATCTTAAAGAAGCAGTACGGAAAACAGGGCTTAAAGTTTATCCTCGGAGTATCAAACATCAGTTTTGGACTTCCGCGCCGCGACATTATCAACAGCCGCTTTTTTGCAATGGCACTCTACGCGGGGCTGGACGCCTGCATTATCAACCCGCTGAGCGAAGGCATGCTTGAAACCTATTACGGTTACCGCGCCCTGCAGGGGTTTGACGCAAACTGTCTTTCTTATATCGAAAAATACAACGGAACCACGGCCCCGCTTTACGGAGTAAGCGCCGACCAGATTATGGGAGGTGGGGAATCAGGCACACCGGGGAGTCAGGTAAAAAAAGCCGCAACTCCCCAGATGGAGTACACAAGTCTTCCAAAAGACCTGACGGACGCTGAAAAGGAACTCATTGATATAATCTGTAAGGGCTTTAAGGACTTAAGTCCGGATTCAACAAAAAAACTCCTGGACAGCGGCGTGGAACCAGTAAGCATTATCGACCGCTGTATTGTTCCGGCTTTAGACATTGTGGGAAAGGACTTTGAAAAGGGAATCAAATTCCTGCCCCAGCTTCTTTTGAGCGCAGACACCGTAAGCAACGCCTTCGACGTTATCAAGGCTTTCCTCAAGTCAAGCGGAAACCAGCCTGAGTCAAAAGGCACAATCGTAATTGCGACAGTCTTTGGTGACATTCACGACATCGGCAAAAACATCGTAAAAGCCATGCTGGAAAACTACGGCTACACTGTAATCGACCTTGGAAAAAACGTTCCTGCCGAAAAAATCGTTGATACGGTTATAAAAAATGACATTAAGCTTGTGGGTTTGAGCGCGCTGATGACAACAACCGTAACAAATATGGAACAAACCATTATTGAACTTCATAATGCTTTGAAACAAAATGGAA
>DLYJ01000228.1 GCA_003447785.1 Treponema sp. | reverse complement strand
TCAGCAGCCCCCCGGAGGCCTGTAAGCATGGCATTTGTAAAAAAAGAAGAGCCTATTTCATCTGATTCCTGGCTGAATTCCTGGGAAGAACTGGAAGAAAGATAGGCATGCCCCTTTACCACAGAAGAATCGTCAAATAAAAATGGCTTTTTCTTCTGGCCGCCCTTTGTACGGATAAAGTTTCCCGAATAGCAGGAATCCAGGATTACCACATGAACGTCACTGGGAACTGCAGAAATTGCAGCTTTTAATGATGAATAATCATAATTTGTTTTTCCCAGCTGCAGGGAAGTTTCGTCAGAATGTCCTGAATAATAAAAAATAAACTCAGAGCGCTTTGATTTTGCCTTATTTTTCTCAATCATCACGGAAACAAGTGAAAGGGCATCATCAAGGTCAGATTTAGAAGGATCAAGAAGAAGGATTCCGTTTGATTCAGGAACGCCACCGATTGAAGTCATTGTTTTCTGAAAGGCTGAAGCATCACTTGCAGCATATAAAAGTTTCTGGGTATTTTTTCCCCCGGTATTTGAGCCGACAAAAACAGCGTAACGGTCGATTCCGCCGGAGCCACTGTTATTTTCTGAGGCAGCGGCAGAAAAAACTGCATTTAAAATCATTATAAAAATTGACGCATATATTTTAATTCCTTTCATTTTTACTATCTCCTTGGAAATCCTGCATTCTTCCTTACTTTTTTAACACAAAAATTGAACCGTCACAGTTTTCAGGAAGATAAGAGCCTTTTTTAAGAAAACTGACAGACAGTTTTGAAGAATCAATTTTTTCAATATCCGACAAATCAAACTCATTTTTGGACGCTACAAAGATAAAGCATTCATAGTCAGGAGCATCATCAAGGGAATATGAGAAAGAAAGGGGAACTTCTGCCCCTGTTTTTTCAAGTTTTACAGAGTGCAGGGAATCTTCTGGAAAATGTCTGGTAATATTTTTATTACCGTCAATACTGAAAATCACCCCGTATTCGTATTCCCCGGGAATATAGGCAATCTGAATCAGGTCATTTTCCCTGGCCTTTGAACCGTTTTTTAAAAGAACGGCTTCATCTCCCGACTGTCTGTAAAGGCGGATCTGATGATGGCGGTTTACCCTGCCCTTTACCCTTTCACTTCCAACCTGCACCTGCTCAGCAGAAGGATTCAGCATTTTTACAGCCAGAGGAGAAGCAAGAGCCAGCACAAAGACTGCAGCCGCAGCATAGCGGATAAAAGCAGGACTGATAAAGGCAAAAATCTTTTTTGAAGACTTTTTTTCCTCACCTGCATTTGAGCCTTTCATGTTCTTTTTTTCAAAAGACTTCTGCACAAAAAGCTCAGTCATTTTTTCTGTGTCGTACCTGCTGAGAATATCCCGGTCAGATTTTTTTAATTCTTCAAGGGCAAGATCAAGTTCTTCCTTTGTGTATATTCCGTAATAATCTTCAGCTTTTTTTTCACCCAGATTGATTTCTTCTAACAGTAACTGTGGTATCTTCATTTAAACCTCCGCGCAAAGTTTTGTAATTCCCTTATCCTTTTACGCACACCGGAGACGGACATTTTTACAGTGGCGGCCGTTTCTTCCAGGGTAAGGCCGTCTGCAAAATGAAGGCATGCAATCAGCTTATCCATTGAATCACGGTTTTCAAAAATCTTTTCCAGAACCATTCCGGCTTCGACTTTTTTCCTTCCCTCTTCTGAAAATTCATCAGGAATAATTTCTGCAAAAACTTCCAGATCAGGGCCGCTTCTAAGTTTGTCAGAACGAATTTTATTTAAACACACTCTGGTCGCAGTCACATAAAAAAGGCTTGCGCACAGATTTTCAATTTCAGTCCGGCTTTCAATTATCCTTAAAAATACGTCCTGCATTGCGTCCAGGGCCTTTTCTTCATCCTTCAGGATAAAACGACAGCGGCGCAGTACCATGGGACCGAATTTCTGGTAAAGCTGACCAAAATCGGCTTGTGTTACTCTATTCATCTGAAAACTAACTCCGTTTCTAAATATAAGACACCTGCAGGTAGAAAAAATGTCACCTGAAAAAGAAAAAAAAATCCCCCAGGACCTTAAAAAAGTCTTGAGGGATCCTTTATCATAATTATAACCTAAAAAAGTGAACTGTGAAGAATCTTAACAACATCATTTGCCTGGCTTTCGTCAACGAGCATGCTGATGTTAACTTTGCTTGCACCCTGGCTGATCATCTGAACGTTGATTCCTTCCTTGTTCAGAGCGGCAAAAGCATCTGCAAGAATTGAACTTGAATGTGCGGCGTCGCAGATGATGGTTACGATTGCCTTGTTTTTGCTTGCCCTGCATTCGGCTACGTTTCCGATGTCCTGCAGAAGACCTGTCAAATCAGCCTTTGTGTTTACTGTCAGAGAAACTGAAACTTCAGATGTTGCGATTACATCGATACTGATATTCCATTTAAGGAACTGGTTGAATACGTGGGCAAGGAATCCGCTTGCGCCAAACATTCCGCTGGACTGGATATCAATCAGAGTTACGTTTTTAACGCTTGTAATTGCAGTTACGCGAGGAACGGCTCCGCTGTGCTTTTCAACAATGAGGGAACCCGGACTTTTGATATTGTAGCTGTTCTTTACACGCACCTGAACTCCGCTCTTGCGGCATGGAATCATACTGCGGGGATGAAGAACCTGGCTTCCGAACATTGCAAGTTCCTGGGCTTCTTCGTAAGTTACTTCAGGAACAGGACGTGCTTCTTTTACGATGCGCGGGTCAGTTGTAAGAATTCCGTCAACGTCCTTCCAGGTCTGAA
>DLYJ01000193.1:1690-8449 GCA_003447785.1 Treponema sp. | reverse complement strand
GAAGGTAAAATCGGTTTGATTATCGGCTTTGACCTTGCTCCTCATTTTGACAGGTGGGAAAAGGCAGAACAGCTTGCCCGAAAGTGCGACATTATTCTTGCAAACAGGCCTCAGGAAAAGGTGTGCAAGGATTATTCAAATCAGGCCAAAAGCGGTTACGATACTCAGATCGAAGATTTCTGCGAAAAGGATTTTAAGTTCCCTCACAAAAATCTTGATAACCCTGCGGTTCAGCTTTCTTCAACTGATATCCGCGAGAGAATCAGTACCGGCAAGGCATTCATTTATCTTGTAAGTAAAAAGGTTTTTAATTATATTAAAAAAAGGAACTTGTATGGCTTTAAATCTGAATGACGAAAAAGTAATTCAAAAAGTTACGGATGATATAGATTCATATCTGCGGACTGTTGTCAGCCCAAAACGTTACGCTCATTCGGTAAGAACTGCCCGGACTGCCGAAAAAATGTGTGAACTTTATGGCCTTAATCCTGAAAAAGGTTATCTTGCAGGAATTGCCCACGATATGTGCAAGGAATTTTCTGACGAAGACCTTTTTAACCTGGTTGAATCTGACGGGGCTCCTGTAAGCGATCTTGAAAAGGAAAAACCTTCGCTTTTGCACGGAAGGGCCGCCGCTGTTTTAATCGAACAGAAATTCGCTGTGGATGATAAGAAAATCAAGGAAGCGATTGCAAACCATACCTTTGCTTCTCCTCATCTTTGTGACCTTGGAAAGATTCTTTTTGCAGCAGACAAAATTGAACCCGGTCGCCCGCAGTCAACTGACGAATACCGTGCAAACCTCTTTGCAAAACCTTTGAACGAACTTACTCTGAGTGTTCTGCAGGAAAATATAGATTATCTTGAAAGTCGTGGTAAAATTGTAGCAGCGGTTTCCTATACTTTTCGTGACGAACTGCTTCAATTGACGGGAGGTCTTAAAAAGTGAGATTAAAAAGGAACGTAAATAACAGGGGTGCTCTCTTTTTAGTTCTTATTTTTGTAATTATCGTAGGCGTTGCAACCTTTATTGCAATGTCACTGCGTGTTGATACTGTAGACGAAAGTCTCAAAAATGACTCTGTAATTAAAACTCTCTTTGTGATGGAAGATAAGGATCAGGTTCTTTTTACCGACATCTTTATTTATTATCCGGTTTCCCAGAGAGGTGCCCTGATAAACATCCTCGGAAATACTGGTGCTATTTTCCAGAGCCTTGGACGTGTAGACCGAATTGATGCTATCTACACCGAAAAAGGAATTGAAGTTTATAAGGCAGAAATAGAAAAGCTTATCGGTCAGCCGATTCCATTCTATGTGGAAATGAATATGGCTAAATTCAGTGAGCTGACTGATATGCTCGGTGGTTTAAGGGTTTTTGTACCTGCTCCGGTTGATGTAAAAACTGATGAAGGCGAACGCTGGCTTTTGCCGAGCGGTGCCGTAAATCTTGACGGTGATAAAATTACAACCTACCTGACTTATTCAAAAAATGAAGAGTCAGAGGGCGAAATTGATGACCGTCGCCAGAACGTAATGATTGCCTTTTTGAGTGCTCTCAATCGTTCTGCTTCCCAGCTGCTGAATAAAAAAAGCTTTCCACTTTATGCAAGTAAGCTCAAGTCCAATCTTGAAGAAGATGACCTTTACAGTCTCTTTTCCGAGATTTCCAACGTTGATGCTGAACGCCTGGTTCCTCAGACAATTACCGGTTCCAGACGGCTTGTAGACGGCAAGGTGCTTTTGTTTCCGCTGTATGACGGCCAGCTGATCAAGGATGTCGTTAAACAGGCTTCCAATGCTCTCGTTGCCCTGGATGACACAAGCGTAAACCGAATTTACGTTCTTGAAATTCAAAACGGAACAACCGTACAGGGGCTTGCCCGCAATACGGCAGCCCTTTTAAAGAGTACCGGTTACGATGTTTTGAGTACAATCAACGCCGAATCAAGCGATGTTGAAAAGACCCTGATTATTAACCACATTGGTAACGCCGAAATTGCTAAAAATCTCGGCGACTTTATTCGTTGTACAAATATCATTGACGAAGAAATTAAACCGGAATCTGAAGGAGCTGAGTCAAACTCTAACGTTGACTTTACTATTATTCTTGGAAGCGACTTTGACGGCCGCTATGTTAAAAATTCAGGAGGTAACAAATAATGGCAGAATCTAAAACAGCAGAGCAGAATGCTCTTGAACTTGCCCAGCTTTGCGAAGACAGCAAAGGCGAAAATGTTTGTGTAATTGATGTTTCAAAACTCAACAGCTGGACTGATTATTTTGTAATCGTAACAATTCACAGTTCAGCACACTGGCAGGGAATTGCAAAACAGATAAAAGATTATGTAAAGGCGAACGATATGCAGATTCACCTGACACATAATAAAACCAGCGGCGGTGATGACTGGAACCTTATTGATATTGGACCGGTTGTAGTTCACCTGATGTCTGAGGACGCAAGACGCTTTTATGAACTGGAAAAACTCTGGCACGCCGGAAAGTTCATCAAGGGCGAACCTGCTGCTTAGGGCAAAAAAAAGGGGAGGCCGGAAAATATGTGTGTGTTCCATATTTTCCTGCTTCCCTTAATTGTTTTAAACAATTAAAACTTACGGCAATTACATTTCGTCAAAGTCGTCGTTAAAACTGTTGTCCGAATTTGATTCGTCGGCTGCACTTTCATCGACTGAATCATCAAGTTCATCATCAAAAAATTCGTCCAGAAGTTCGTCATTTTCGAAATCGTTCAATGAATCTTCTTCGAACACTGATTCATCTTCTGAATCAGAAATGTCGTCATTGTATTCATCAACATACGAAAAGCCGGAACCTTCGAACGGACCATCCAATAATTCACTTAAATTGAACATCGTTCCCTTCCTCTCGCTTTAAGCGCAATTTGATAATAAATTTTTACAGCCTTTTAATCAATCGAATTTATGACTTTTTTTGTATAAATTCTAATTATGACATGGGGATTTTAATGTATAAAATGTGCTATTTTTAATGTTTCTATACATAGAAATTTTCTTTAAAAAAAGCCCTATAATTCATTGACTTACTAATAGTAATTTGTATAATATATGCTAATATGTTGAGCGGTATTACGGTTCAGGTGCCTGCTAAAGTTAATCTTGGACTCAATGTTCTTCCTAAGCGGGCAGATGGATACCATAATATCGAGAGTATTTTTCAGACAATTAATCTTTGTGACACAATTACTGTTCTGTTGGACGAAAAACAAAACTCTTGTTGTATAGCATGTGAAGAATTAGATCTTCCCCTGAATAATACAATTTCTTCGACATACAAAGCTTTTTGTCAGCTGACAGGATGCACGGCCGGGGTTAAGGTTAACCTCACAAAGCGTATTCCTTCAGGTGGCGGACTGGGTGGCGGCTCAGCTGATGCCGCATACTTTCTAAAGGCTCTTGCTTATCTTACTGGTGTGAAACTTACAGACAGTCTTGCGGACGGTGTTGCTTCCCAAGTCGGTAGCGATGTATTTTTCTTTCTGCACAGCGGAGAAAGTGAAGGTAAGACGGGGTCTGCAATAGTAACCGGAAGGGGTGAGTTTGTTAAGCCGATAAGACCGAGAAACGATTTGTTTTTTGTTCTTGTCTTTCCCGGAGTTCATAGTTCAACAAAAGAAGCATATGAACTTGTGGATAAAGCTTATTCAAATAATCAGAAAGTAATTTGCCCAAAAATTTCGGAATTGGAGGCTGTCTACAACCGTCCTGTAAAGGAATGGACATTCGCAAACACTTTTACATCCGTACTTGTGCAAAAGTATACTGTGATAGGTGATGCACTGGAAGACATCAGAAAAAGCGGTGCCTTATGGTCAGATATGTCTGGCTCGGGCGCAACAGTATTTGGTGTCTATGAATCAGAACAATCTGCAAAAAAAGCCTGTGAGCAGTTACACAAAAGTTGGAGTCACTGCGTATTGGTGACTTGAACATACTGAAGGTTCAGTACGAATCTTCAAAAAGCGATGTCGGGTAATTTGTACCTTGAATCGGTGTATTTTGCAGCGGAGGATTTTCTAATATGGAAGTGTCAGAACTGCGTATCAGAAAAGTAGCGGCTGAAGGTAAGCTCAAGGCTTACGTTACAGTAACATTTGACGGCTGTTTTGTTGTTCATAATGTAAAAATTATTGAAGGTAAAGCAGGCCTGTTTATTGCAATGCCAAGTCGAAAGACTGCCAGTGGCGAATTTAAGGATGTTGCACATCCCATCAGCCCTGAATTCAGAACAGCATTGCAGGATAAAATTCTTGCCGAATACAATGCAGGACATGTCATCGAAGATGACGGAGAAGGCGAGGATTAGTTAAACTGTTTTTATTGGGACGTCGGCAAGCGGTAAGCCCCCGGCTTTTGGTGCCGGTATTCCACAGGTTCGAATCCTGTCGTCCCAGCATTCACCCCGCATACGTTGTAAGTGGGGTTCCCCGTGTGGGGGATAGATTAAGAGAGGCCGGCTAAACTTTAGTTTTAGATGACCGCTCAAAATTAAAGGAGTCCTATAAAATGGAACAGTTAGTAGTTGATGCAAAAACACGCAAGGAAACCGGTAAAAAAGCAGCAAAAGCTCTTCGCGCTGCCGGACGTATTCCTGCTGTTGTGTATGACGAAGAAGGAAAGGCTGTATCAGTAGATGTTGATGCAGGTCAGTTTAACAAAGTATGGCGTTCAATCACTGCCACATCTTTGATCACCCTTAACGTAGACGGAAAGTCTTGCGACGCATTTATCCGCGATACAGAATATGATATCATCACTGATTCTGTACTTCACGTAGATTTCTTCGCAGTTTCTAACAAAAAGCCTGTAGTTCGCAAATACAAGCTCCAGTACACAGGTACTGCTGCCGGTGTTCTCAAAGGCGGATTCATGGTTAAACATGTACCGGAAATCAAAGTTAAGGCTTTGCCAAAAGATCTTCCTGTACGCGTTGTAGTTGACGTATCTCCAATCAACATTGGTGATGTTTTCCGCGTAAAAGACATTGATCTCGGTAAAAACGTAACTATCCTTACACCAGCTGAATCAGAAGTTATCAGCGTAGCTCCGGCTCGCTAGGATTAACTTTACAGTTAGTGAACAAAAGTCTCCTTTACAGGGGACTTTTTTTTTGCTTTAAAACATTGTAGAATAAGAATATGCAATTAAGAAAAGTCCTTGGCTTATTGTGTTTTTTAACCTCATTTGCCGGTGTTCTGCCGGTTGTGTCTCAGTCCGCATCGGTGGCAAATAAAAAGACGGCTGTACGCTATCTCAAGCTGTCTGAGCAGTATGCGGCCGACAAAAAATGGGAAGAAGCAAAGTCCAATGCCAAAATTGGTCTTGCTTATGATGATTCAATTGCTGACCTCTGGTATATAAATGCCGTTTCGGACTTAAACTTAAAGTACCCGAAGTATAAAATTATTCCTCTGCTGGTAAAGTCGCTGACTCAGGGGCAGTGGGTTGATTACAACAGGGAAAGCGCTCGGGTAATGTACGCTGACCTTCTTGCTTCTACAAGAGAATTTGACCAGGCTCTGGCCGTTCTCGACGGAGACCCGTTCATTTATTCTGCCGATGCCGAATACATCCGTGCAAAGTCTTACTATAACCTGCAGGATGAAAATTCAATTCAAAAAGCACGGGAAAAAATTGACGCAGCACGACGCATTTATCCTGATGACAAACGCTTTGCAGAGCTCTTCTTCAGGTACGAATACGCTCTCGGCGGCAGAAACGAAGACAATCAGAAAATCGCTGATTCATTCATTTCTCTCGTTTCCATGTACAAAAATCCCGGCTCTGAACTTGAAATGTATGCAAGCCTGTTTGCTTCCGGCGAGCAGAAAGTGCGCATGTTAAAATCCTTTAACGCACGCTCATATAAATCACCTATGTATCCGGCCACCGCAATAAAGGAAGGCCTGATTGAAGAAGTAAAGGCACTTGATTATTTTTACAAGTTTGCTGACAAATCAGTTGATTTTGCAGTATTAAAAGACTTCGCAAAATCCCTCACAAATCCTGACTGTATCCGTGAATTCGGCGAATATTTAAATGCTTACAATGGTCAGATTTTAATTGATACTGACGGCGACCTGACCTTTAACATGACTGTTGATTATAAGCGGGGCCGCCCGCAGAAAATCTCTTACGACAAGGAACAGGACGACCGCAATGAGTGGACCTGTGAATGTGACTTTGGCGTTCCGGTTTCAGTTCATCTGACCGAAGGTGAACTTGATATTGAATACGGCTCATGGCCTTCCGTTTCCAGGGCGACTTATCTTGGAGAAGGAAATTCTTCAAAGCTTACATTCAATCTTGTTGCAGAATCATTGAACTGGACTCCTTTTTACATAAATCCTGACAAGGACTTTAAACAGAGTCCCGGTGTTGAATTCTTTGTGCCTGTAATCCCGGAAAAAGTACAGAATGTATCAGGACAGCAGCTTTTGTATGCATGTTCAAGTTACGAGCTTCCTTCAAAGGAGCGCAAAAACGCAGTTATTCATGTATCGGTTCTTGACGGAATGCCTCAGCTGGGACGATATTATGTGGACGATAAAATGTACGCCCAGACACAGTTTTCCCAGGGACTGCCTGCATTCAGAACTGTGGATATGGACGGCGACGGTCTTTTTGAAACTGTAGAAACTTACGGTTTTAGCCGTGACCAGAAGCAGAACTACATTTCTGAACAGGACGAACTTCAGATAATGACAAACCTTTTTGGCGA
>DLYJ01000193.1:0-1529 GCA_003447785.1 Treponema sp. | reverse complement strand
TGGGACTTAAACAGCAACGGTCAGTGGGATGTGCGCTATGTTAAATATCCTGTTTCTGACGATGGTGTTCTCCTTGAAGAATCAATGTTCTACGAACCTCTTCATAATTCCCTCGTAACGGTTCTGTTAAAAAACGGACTTCCTGTAAAAGTAACTGACGGAAAGCGTGAACTTCCTGTCGTTAAAGCCGCCGGCGAAGAACTGTATTGGGTTGGTAATGCAGGTACAAAAAAAGATGCAAAAACTATACTAAAATATGTTAACCAAAGCACCGTTCAAGGTGTTTGTAGTATAGTGGAGACTGATATCAACCGAATGCTTGCCGTACGAATCGGAAAATATGTCTTCGGGCAGATTTTGCCGAGCGCTCCGGTAATTATGGAAAAAATTGAAGATGAAAACAAATAAACTTACAGCTAAATTATTGCTTTCCGGCCTTACTATGGGTTTTGGACTTGCAATTGCACTTTCTGCCTGCAAATCATCAGAAGAAACGGTGGCGGTTTTTGAACAGCCGGATTACACCCTGGAAGATGTCCGCCGTGAAGAAATCAAGCGGATCAACCAGATTGCAGAAGAAGACATTGTAAAAGCCTACTGGCGTTCAACTCTTTTAAACGACAGGGCAACTGTTGATGCAATCGGAGCTAAACTCATCGAGCAGTACAACAAGGCCCTTGAAGAAGAAAAATTTTTTACTGCAAAACGCCTTGTAAAAGCCCTTGAAGACTTGAACGACGTCCGTGCAGGAAGCCTTTCAAAATCAAGTGCCCGTCTTGAAGAGTTGTGCAATAAAACCGTAAACGGTTTTGAATCAACAAAGAGCAGGGATTTTAAGGTATCTCAGCTCATCGACGGAACTGTAACTGTCTGGGTTGATAAGGGAATCAAAGTAGAAAACGGAATGGGCTTTGCAGACCGCGTTATCGGTTCAGGATTTTTTATTTCTAAAGACGGTTACATCGTAACAAACCATCACGTAATTGCAGACCTGGTAAATCCAAAATACGAGGGGTATGCACGCTTATATGTAAAACTTGCCCAGGACAGCGAGACACGCATTCCGGCAAAAGTTGTAGGATGGGACAGTGTAGTTGACCTTGCCGTGTTAAAGGCAGAAGTTGACGCGCCTTATGTTTTTGCACTTGGTTCAAGCAACAACCTTGATGTGGGCGATAAGATTTACTGTATAGGCTCTCCAATCGGTTTGGAACGCACGCTTACCAGCGGAATCGTAAGTGCACGGGACAGAGTTCTGTTCAGTGCGGGACCGGTTATGCAGATTGACGCGGCTGTAAACTCAGGCAACAGCGGCGGTCCCTGTGTTGATGAAAAGGGTGCAGTTCAGGCGGTTGTATTTGCCGGAATGCTGCAGTATTCGGGCTTGAATTTTGCAATTCCTGTTGAATATCTGAAGGCTGAACTTGCGGTTCTGATTAACGGCGGAAAATTTGAGCACTCATGGATGGAATCCAACGGCCGTACCCACAAAGTCGGCCTTAAAGACAGCGGCGTTGAACTCAACTATG
>DLYJ01000028.1 GCA_003447785.1 Treponema sp. | reverse complement strand
TTTTTTCTTCGCCCTTAAAAAGACCTGCTTCTGTCAAATCTTCAATTACCAGTTTGCGTGCCTGTTCACATTTGAGGCCGCGGTATTTTTCCGGTACGTTTTCGTTTAAAGTTCCGTCCGGATTAAGAAGGTTGATGATTTCCAGATTGTGGCGTTTACCAACTTCCCAGTCGTTAGGGTCATGAGCCGGTGTAATTTTAACCATACCGGTTCCAAACTCTTTATCAACATAACTGTCTGCAATAATCGGGATTTCCTTTCCTGTAATCGGAAGTTTTACCTTTTTGCCAACAAGATTCTTGTAGCGTTCATCCTCCGGGTTAACTGCAACTGCAGTATCACCAAAAAATGTTTCCGGACGGGTTGTTGCTACTTCGATTTTTCCGCTTCCGTCAGCGTATTCGTAGTAAAGGTGGTACATTGCACCTGCTGTGTCGATGTGGTCAACTTCATCATCTGCAAGAGCAGTTCCGCAGCGTGGACACCAGTTTACGAGGTACTGTCCCTTGTACATAAGTCCGCGTTCGTAAAGTGTAACGAATACATCACGAACTGCCTTTGAAAGACCTTCGTCATAAGTAAAGCGTTCCCGAGTCCAGTCTACTGAGTTACCGAGTTTTTTCTGCTGTTTTACGATAATGTCGTGATGCTGGTGAGTTACATCCCATGTGCGTTCGATGAACTTTTCGCGGCCGATGTCGTTACGTGTTTTACCTTCTTTTTTGAGGGCTTTTTCTACAACGTTCTGAGTTGCGATTCCGGCATGGTCTGTTCCAGGAATCCACAATGTGTTGTCGCCCTTCATGCGGTGGTAACGAACTACAACGTCCTGCAAAGTATTGTTGAGACCGTGTCCCATGTGCAGAACGCCTGTTACGTTAGGCGGCGGAATTACAACTGTATATTTGATATTAGAAGTTTTCTGGCTGTGAACAGGACTTTCTTTGTCGCTGGCCGGTCTAAAATAGCCTTTATCTGTCCATTCTTTATAGATTCTGTCTTCAAAATCTTTAGGATTATAAGCTTTTTCCAATTCAATCGCGTGCATCAGTATCCTCAAAAATAAATCGATATATAGATGTAGATTATAGTGAATTGAATGGCCTTGTTCAATAAAGAGGGAATTTTTGACCCGGATGAAAAATTGAAAATTGAAAGATAAAAAAAAGCCGCACAAAAACTCCCCGGACAGGGACAGTTTCCGTGCGGCCGTACTGAATTCTAATTTTGCCTAGTATTGATACAGTTCCCGCTCTTCGTATGAAGTGTGCAGGTACTTTTCGCTCTTTTCACCCAGCGGTGCGCCAAGATAATCCTTGTAAATCTTAATGATTTCAGGGTTATTGTGGCTCTGACGGATTACGCATCTTTCGTCGTCGGTGTACAAAGCGTCCGTACGGGCTTTACGAACTTCATCTGTAATTCCGTATGGCTGTCCGCCGCCGGCAATACAGCCTCCGCGGCAAGCCATAACTTCGATAAAGTGCCATGTCGGTTCCTTTCCTTCGGCAAGGTCCTTACGAACCTGTTCAACAACCTGGTCTACGTACTTAATCTGGTGAACTACAGCCACGCGTATCTTTGTTCCGTTGATGTCGACTTCTGCCGACTTAACGTTTTCAAGACCGCGTACAGGTTTGTATTCAACCGGTCCAAGTTCTTTTTTGGTAAGAACAAAGTAAGCGGTTCTCAAAGCGGCTTCCATTACACCGCCTGTAGCTCCGAAGATTGTTCCAGCACCTGTGTAATCGCCCAGGAGGCTGTCACACTTACCTTCCGGAAGGTTTTCAAAGTCGATTCCTGCTTCGCGGATGAGCATTGCCAGTTCGCGGGTTGTAAGGACCATATCATTGTCCTGAGCCCCGGAAGAAGCCATCGTCTTGTTTCGTTTGCTCTCCCAGAGTTTTGCGGTACACGGCATAATCGAAACGTTAAAGATTTCTGACGGCTTGAGCCCCATTTTTTCTGCAAAGTAAGTCTTTGTCATTGCGCCCTGCATCTGCTGCGGAGACTTTGCAGTAGAAAGGTGCGGCAACATGTCGTGGAATTTCTTTTCGCAGTAATCTACCCAGCCCGGACAGCAACTTGTAAACATCGGGATTTTTCCGCCGTTTTTGAGGCGTTCAATTAATTCGTTGCCCTCTTCCATGATTGTAAGGTCGGCAGCAAAGTTTGTATCAAACACATACTTGAATCCAAGTTCGCGGAGGGCACTGTAAATCTTACCTGTCGTAAGTTCGCCCTTTTTCATGCCGAATTCTTCGCCCAGCGCTGCACGAACTGACGGTGCAATTGCAGCAACGCTTGTGTATTTAGGGTTATCAAGGCGTTCAAAAATGCCTTTGATAGGATTGCGGAATGTAATTGCTTCTACCGGACAGTGAACTGCACACTGACCGCATCTGATACACGGACTGTGGGCAAGGTCAACTCCGCCAACAGGGCCGATGATTGTCTTGTCGCCGCGGCCATTGTATTCAAGGGCAAATACGCCCTGCATTTCCTGGCAGGCAGTAACACAGCGTCCGCAGTTGATGCACTTTTCGCGGTTGAGGACGATTTCAGCGTAGCTGTCGTCAACTGGCTGGCTTCTGTCGATTTTTGGAAAACCCGCACGGCGCAGCCCGAGGGCGCCTGCAAGTTCCTGGAGTTCGCAGTTGTGGTTGCGTGAACACTGGAGACAGTCGCTGGGATGGGAACTGAGTATAAGTTCAAGAACTGTACGGCGGGCCTTAATCAGCTCTGCGTCTGTAGTTATGATGTTCATACCTTCGGTACATTCTGTGGAACAGGCACGGATCATTTTTGCTCCCCGCGGACCGATGCTTTTTACGGCACAGATACCGCAGCTGCCCCACGGCTTTAAGTCGTCACAGTGACACAGTGAAGGTATTTTGATTCCAACCTGTCGTGCGGCCGTGATAATTGTGGTTCCCTCGGGAACGCTGACCGGTTTATTGTTTATTGTCAAATTAATCATGATTCACCTCGTTATCCAAAAGAAAAATTACGCCTTAACAATTGCGTGGAATTTACAGTTGGCTTCACAGGTTCCACACTTAACACACTTGTTCTGGTCGATAACCTTCCATGCAAGTTTCTTTCCTTCCTTAATTTCGTTCCAAGGGTTATTGGAAATTGCTCCTGCAGGACATCCCTTCTGGCACATTCCACAGCCTATACACTTTTCTTCATCAATGTTGAATGAAACAAGGCTGCGGCATTTGTGTGCAACACATTTCTTTTCCTGAATATGTTCAAGATATTCATGATTGAATTTTTTAATCGTTGAAAGCGTCGGGTTTGGTGCAGACTGCCCGAGAGCACACAGCGCACTGTTCTTCATTGCCTTACCGATATCTTCCAGCATCTGAAGGTCACGCATTGTACCGCGGCCACTGGTAATTTTTTCCAGCGTATTGAGCATCTGGCGCGTACCGATTCGGCACGGTGCACACTTACCGCAACTTTCATCCACACAGAACTTCATGTAGAATTTTGCAATGTCGACAACACAGTCGTCTTCGTCCATTACAATCATACCGCCAGAACCCATCATTGAGCCGAGCTTAACGAGAGAACCGAAGTCGATGGGAGTATCAAGTTCGTCCTCGCAGATAATACCGCCGGAAGGACCGCCTGTCTGTACCCCCTTGAACTTTTTGCCGCCCTTGATTCCGCCGCCCACATCAAAAATGATTTCGCGCAGCGTGGTTCCCATAGGAACTTCAACGAGACCCGAGTTGTTGATTTTTCCGGTAAGGGCAAAAACCTTTGTACCCCGAGAGTCTTCGTCACCGATTGTGTTGAACCAGGCGGCTCCCTTGTAAATAATCTGAGCAATATTTGCCCATGTTTCTACGTTATTGATTACTGTAGGCTTGCCCCACAAACCGCTCTGAGCCGGGAACGGAGGTTTTGGAGTCGGCATGCCGCGCTTACCTTCGATTGAACGCAGGAGGGCTGTTTCTTCACCACATACAAAGGCTCCGGCGCCGAGACGGATTTCGATGTCAAAATCAAAACCGCTGCCCAGAATGTTTTTACCGAGAAGACCGGCTTTTTTAGCCTGATCAATTGCCACTTCAAGGCGGTGAACTGCAAGAGGATACTCGGCGCGGATGTAGATGTAACCCGCATTTGCACCGATTGCCCGTCCACAGATTGCCATGGCTTCCAGGATTGCGTTAGGGTCACCTTCGATTGTTGAACGGTCCATGTAGGCGCCTGGGTCACCTTCGTCGGCGTTACATACAACGTACTTTTCAGGACCCGGTGCGTTAAAACCCGCCTCCCATTTTAAGCCCGTCGGGAACCCTGCACCACCGCGGCCGCGAAGACCTGATTTTTTGATTTCTTCAATAATGTCTTTTGGCTGCATCTCAAAAAGAGCTTTTTCGAGGGCGAGGTACCCGTCCATTCCAATGTATTCGTTGATGTCTTCAGGATTTATGACGCCACAGTTACGCAGAACGATGCGGAGCTGTTTTTTATAGAATGGAATCGATTCAGTTCCGTCAGGATTTTTTTCGATTTCATTATAAAGCAGGCGTTCAACTTCTTTTCCGCCGATCAGGTGTTCATTAACAATGTCCTTTACATCTTCCGGCTTTACGTGAACATAAAAGGAGTTTTCAGGCATTACCTTTACGATAGGGCCCTTTTCACAGAAACCGAAACAGCCTGTACTGATGATATTTACACGGTCAGTCAGATTTGCTTCTGCGATAAGTTTTTCAAATTCAGCGCGGATGGCGTCTGAGTTACTTGATTTACATGCAGTACCGCCGCAAAGCAGAACTGTTTTTTTATCGGTTTTTAAGTTTTTAAAATCCTCCGGTTTTCGGACAGCCAGAAGTTCTTTATATTTCGCATTTATTGAATGTAATTCGTCTCTTGTCATACCGGTGCTCCTTACTTCTGGTACTTGGCTAGAATCTGAGGAATCTGTTCCTTTACAACACGGCCGTAAACTTCGCCGTTGATTGAAATAACAGGAGCCATACCACAACAACCGATACAGCGTACAGATTCAACAGAAAACTGTCCGTCTGCAGTCAGAATATCATCTGCCTTTAAATTTAAAATTCGATGGATTTCGTCCAGAAGTTCCTGGCCGCCTTTAAGATAACAGGCTGTACCGAGACAAACAGTAATCTGATTGCGTCCCGGAGGTGTTGTTCTGAAAAATGAATAGAAAGAAACTACTCCATGAATTCGTGCGACAGGTAGACCTGTAAGGTCAGCAACTTCCTGAACCGCATCGTTTGAAATGTAGCCCATTTCTTCCTGAACACGGTGCAGAATCATAATAAGGTTGCCTTTTTTAGACTTCCAATCGTCGATAAACTGGCGCAGTTCCGGTGAAAAAACTGACTTTTTATCTGCCATAATAATGTACCTCTAAAGAATATTTTAACACAGTTTTTTAAATGAAGTGATTTTATTTTAAAAATTATATCTTTTTATATTATGTAAACTTAGACTAACTCCATACAGGAAGCGCAGAATTCTGCCGGTGAATGTAACAAATTTGAAAGTCCAATGTTTATGTGTTATATTGAAAACGCACCCTCCAAAGGTGCATTTTTACTGATGATATTAATTTTCTGGAGGAAAAAATGAAAAAAATAATCGCAGCAGTTTTCGCAATCAGCGCAGTTTTGCTTCTGGCATCATGCGGTTCAACAAAAACAACAGCAGCCGGTCAGGCAGAAGAATTGAACCTTCCGGCATGGGTTCTCGAAGGTAAACGCGACAATACAGGCATTTACGCAGTAGGCGCCGGAAAACTTTCAAACCTTACAAATTCGCTCAAAATGGCCAAAGCACAGGCCCGTGTTGAACTTGCAACAACCGTAAAGGCAAATGTTCAGGCTGTAACACAGACTCTCGTTGACGACCAGGGAGCAACAGGCGACAGACAGGACCTGGAAGCTCTGACAGAAAACGCACTCATCCGCGTTGACACAATTCTCCAGGGCTCTGAACAGGTAGACCAGTTCATCGCAAAAGACGAAACAGTTTATGTTCTGATGTACCTTCCATACAGTACAATGGTTACCGAGCTGAATAAAAATCTTGAAGAAACAAACAAGAAATTCAACCGCACATCTTCTGCCGCATACACAGAGCAGAAAATGGCAGAAGCATACGAAAAATACTTCTCTGAAAATAAAAATTAACCCTGCTTTCTGAAAGAGGCTCCCGGTCGATTCCGGACTTTACGAAACCGCTCGATATCTTCGCTACATACAGAGCGGGCCCTGAAACTATTAACGTTTGCCGCTAAAGCGGCAGGCCCGCTCTGAATGTTTTCGAAAGCCCGGCCTCTCCCTCGCGCCTCTTTCAAATCATTAATTTTAGTCTCTGTGCCCGGTGTGTCAAACTCTTCCACAATCAATTTTTCCTTGTCATTACCTTTCCGTATGTATAAATTATAGGAATGAGTACTCTTGTTAAAATCGAAGATGATGTAATTCAACTTTCAAGTTCATTAAAAGAAGCTAATTTCGGCCGCACCGACCTGGGAAATTCAATCGACGAAAAAGGCTATGTTATTACCGTAAATGGTGACCTTTCCATCGGTTGTGAGGAATGGGCCTTTACAAATACAAAAATCGGCGGCGACGGAATCGTTTATTTTGAAGGAAAAACGACCTTCCATTTTACAGGCAGTACCCTGTTCAACCTGCTGGAACAGAATGACGACGCTGCAAAAAAGGCAAAAAAAGACAGCATGCTCGCCATCACATATCTTCTGAAGGAAGAAAAGGCTTTTGGCGGCGCCATGGGGATTCTATATTCAGAAGAGGACGGCAAAGGCAGAATAATCGCGCTGCCGGCAAATCTTTTTGAACGCTGCGCCCGCAATTCAAGTGAATACGGACAGAACCAGGGCATTTTTGTTAACCGCTCACTTTCCGGATTCAAGGCAGGTCTTTTTACAAGAAGCGTTATCGCCTACAAGGCTCTGAGCGGCGTCTACCCCTTTACACAGACCGACCTGGAAAAACGCCAGAACGATATTACAGACTTTAACTTTGTTCCCCTCCAGTACATGGTCAGCGGAATCGACAGCGAACTTGCGGATTCAATCAACGCAGGACTAAAAACCGTAAATCCCGTCAAAGAACGCAGAACAAAAAAACTGAACACGGAAGACAAGGCCCTGATTCAAATTGAACAGAACCTGAGCAGGGCTAAAAGTTTTTCTGTAAAGGCCTTTGTTGAACAGCTCCAAAAAGCGACCTCGACCGCAGATGCTGAATTCAACAGAAAAAAAGATGAATTCATCAAAAAGCAGAAACGGCAGATCGGCGCAAAAAGATTTCTGAGAAGGAACAAAAACCGCATCATCACAACTGCAGCAGCCCTTGTAATTGCACTGAACGTAATTCACAGTTTTAATAAATCAAACGGGCTTCTTGCAACTTCCCTCGGCCTTACGGCAGAAGAAACGGTCCGCACATTCTACACCGGCATCCACAAGTCCGACGTTCCGCTCCTGCAGGAAATTGCAAAAGGCTCAAAGATGAAAAACGTAATCAACATCACGGCAGGTTTTTACGTTACAAACAGACAACGCGTCATCATGGACGAAAAGGAAGGCACTCTCTCCCCTGTTGAATTTTTACAGAAGAAAGGCGATACGGATTACTGGCAGTATGGAATTACTGACCTTACTCTGGACGGAACTCCATACCCTGCAGTTTTTAACTACCCCCGCCGCAACGACAAAAAAGCCCCGTTAAAATCAGAAAATGGAGAAAAACTCGTAAAGGGCCAGACAAAACAGATCGAAGCATCATACAACCTCGTTCACTACGACGGGGCAAACGTAATTGCCGTAAACAAGGTGACAGAAACACTGACCCTCAGATGGAACGGCAGGCGCTGGATTGTACGCGGCGTTGAAGGCAAATCAAAAAATTCCTTGTGGAAGGTTAAGTCTTACAAGGCTGACATTACACTCGCCCTCCAAGAAAGCGGCGGCGACCTTGTAAAAGCCTGCGATATTTTACGCCAAAAATACGACTTTATTCCCCGCGCTGACGAACTGCAGTAAGCCGGCGGGTTCAACCAACTAAATTATTGAATTCTGTTATTAACATTGTTTCATATTGACATTTTTTCGATTTTTGTCATAATCATTTACAAGAGGTTCGATTTATGTCATTTGAATACAATCTTGAAAAACAGCACGCAAAAGGAAAACTCCACGCCATCGAAAGAATCAATGCTCTCGTTGACAAAAACAGTTTTATGGAAATCTATGCCGCAGCACGTCATCAGTGCACAAACTTCGGCATGGACAAAAAAGAAATTCCTTATGACGGTGTTATCACAGGTTTTGGAACCATCAACGGAAAAAAGGTTGCAGTGTATGCACAGGATTTTACAGTTCAGGGCGGTTCGCT
>DLYJ01000104.1 GCA_003447785.1 Treponema sp. | reverse complement strand
GTTACATCGCTCAATGTATGGGGCATAAAGGCAATCTTTGGAATTTCAAAACCGGTAGTTCGCATTTCATCAAATTTTTTAACAATGTCGTGAACCGGATCCTTCATATTGTGGTATGAACGGATAATTTTTGTTCCAAAAGCCTGGGCTGCGTCTTCCAGGCTCGGCACATGAAAGTCTTCTTCAAAATCAACGTATGCAAAGTTTTTTGTCGGGTCAGAATCTGCAAAGGCAAGACCGCGGGCAAAAAGCATTGTTCTTGATGACTCGCCTTCCATGTAGACACCACCGTCAATGCGGCGGCGGATAGTCAGAATGGCCGGCACGTCAATCATCGACGGAAAGTCTCGGATTTTAAGGCGCTCATCCTGCTCCAGAAAGTCTACGCGCAATTCAACAAGGTCGATAAAGTCGCGGTATCTTTTTGCTATTTCTACATCTTCTGCAAGAGTTTTTCCGGTGAGACAAATACAAACTAAAGGTCGTGCCATTTTTTTTTAATTCCTTAAAATTTAAATCAGTTAACAATCATTCTGCGGGCTTCTTTTTCTGCAACTCGCAGAATAAGTTCAGTACCGCTTTCTACCGCATACGGGATGCTAAATGAACCGCCTGTATGGTCAAGAGTTGCAATGTTAAAGCGCATGCCGTCCTTCTGGACAGCTTCTACAGTCATGCTTACAGGATACGGATAATCAGGGAGCGAAGTTTCAAAAATACCGTAAACAAGGTCATCTTCGCTCTTTGACGGCATTGCAAATTCAACTTCTACGCGGCTGTAGTTAGGAACAAATTCTTCTGTAATTTCCTGCTGGCGTACGACAGTACCTTCTTTTTCATCTTTAGAAGCCTTGTGAGCCTTAAAGTCAAATACGAGCTTTGTTGACGGCAGCAGTGAAAGCATTTCCTGAATTGTTTTTCCAACATAGCGTGGAACTCGTGTGTTTTCAAAACTAGGTCCTCGGCTTACAACCAGCTGAACTTTTACCGGGTCAGAAATCTTTGTTCCTGCAGGCGGGTCCTGTTCAAGGATTGTGCCTGCGTCAGAAAGGTCTGCCTTATAAACCGGTTCATTCAAAACAATCAGTGCCCGCGAAGAACCTGTAAACATTGTAGTCAGATCGAGTTTTACATCATCATATTTAAGGCCGACGTATTCGCCGACTTCGCTTACAACGGCACCCCGGCTTACAGTAAGATTTACACGGGTTCCGGCCTTTACGATTGAACCTGAATCAGGATTCTGGGAAAGAATTGTGCCTGATTCTTCTTCACTGTATCTGAGCTGGATTTTCGGATAAAGCTCTTTAACCTGCATTTCCATCAGGGCCTGGGTAAGTTCCTTGCCTTCCAGCTGTGGAACAAGAACTTTTTCCGGACCTTTTACGGTTGCAAAGAAAACTGCAAGACAAACCAAAAGCATAAGGGCAATTGCAAGAATAATCACTACAAAAAGGGCCCGTCCGCTTGCCTGGAGGCTCTGCATTCCCTTTACAAAACTTACGCGGCAATCCTGAATGTTAAAGTGGCGGATTTTGTCCCAGATTTTTGCTAAAAATGCTTTAAGGTTAAAGTTGAATTTCATGTTCTTTTCCTTTGTAGAATTTAGTTTATATTATCACCAAGCCGGCTTCCGATAAAGTCCCGCGCCCCGTTCATAAACGATTTGTGATCCAGGGGATTTTTTCCCTGCCACTGAAGCTGCTTTACAAAAAGGCTTGTTCCGCTGCCGCAGGCAATCCGGATTCCTTTTGCCTTGTCAAAGGCAAGGACTGTACCCGGCTGAGCATCTGTCGTGCCGGACTCATCCGAAGGCTCTCCCTTCAATATCAGAAGCTTTTTGTCGCCGCTCACTGTGGAAGCAAGCGGCCACGGTGTATATGCGCGGATTTTTCTGCTGATAACGTCCGCAGTTTCGTTCCAGTCGATGATTCCGTCTTCTTTTCTGATAAACGGAGTGTAACTTGATTGTCCTTCCTGTTTTGCACCTTCAGGAATTCTGCCCTCAGACGCGATGGATTCAATCACCTTAAGCAAAAGTTCTTTTCCCGTTTTTGTTACCGGGCTTGAATTTTTATCGCCGTCCATCAGGGAAAGGGTTGTTTCACTTCCATCCAGTTGAATTTTATCCTGAGCCAGAATGTCACCTTCGTCAGTTTTCAGCGCCAGTGTCTGAACACAAACTCCCAGTTCTTTGTCTCCGTTCAAAATGGCCGCAGGTACCGGAGTACAACCCCGGTACTTAGGAAGGGCTGACGGGTGAAGGTTGATTCCTCCAAACTTAAACAGACTCAAGAATTTTGGTCCAAAAATACGGCCGTAGTCAAAAGAAACAAGAAGGTCAAAACCGTATGGCTGGCAGGCTTGGCGCGCCTGTGAATTCAAATGATCAAATTCAAGTACCGGAATCTGATTTTTTGCAGCGCAGGACGCAACATCCGTCGGAACAAGATCGTGATGACGGCCGCGCATGCTTGGAGGATTTGTTAAAACCGCACAGATTTTAAAGAGAGAGGATTTTTGAGAATTGTCGATTAACCCCTGTAAAACCATAGCCGACGCCAAAGGCGAGCCTGCATAAAGAACTTTGAGCATCGGAAACCTCTCTTAACTGTTGTGTTTTTTAGCTTCTTTTGCGGCAAGTTTTGCTGCAATCGATGCGGCCTTTTTTGCTCTGGCTGCTTCTTTTTTAGCCTGGCGTTCAAGGCGTTTCTGCATCTGGGTATTTACTTTTGCGGCAAATTCAGGATCGCCGCGGTCGATGTAAACAATTCCGTCCAGGTGATCATTTTCGTGCTGGATGATACGGGCAAGAAGTCCGTCAGCTTCCAGTGTAAACGGTTTTCCAAATTCATTCAGCGCCTGAACAGTTACCTTTTCCGGGCGGCGGATATTTTCGTTAAAACCTGGAAGCGACAGACAGCCTTCTTCGTAATCTACCAGATTCTGGCTGGTACTGATAATCTGCGGATTGATAAATACGCGCTTAACTTCATCGTCTGCCATTAAAACAAAGAATCTCTGTTTGATTCCAACCTGTGGAGCGGCAAGCCCAACTCCGTCGGCTTCAAACATTGTCGCAAACATTTCTTCAAAAAGCGAACGCATATCGTCATTTATGGATGCAGGGTCTACAGGTTCGCACTTTGCGCGAATCACTTCTTCCCCAAGTTTGTAAATTTTCATGCCATTGAGTTTAACATAATGTACTGATTGTTTCTATACAGTCCGAAAATAATCAATTTGCGACTATTTCTTGTCGGCAAGGACTTCTTTTAAAGTTTCGAGAAGTCCCTTGCCATGCGTCCTGAACTGCAGAATAAAGCTTGTCTTCTGGGCAAGTTCGTCGTTGTGTTTCTGAAGGCGGGATTTGAGAGTTTCGTAGACGACGGTTGTTCTGGCCTCTTTAGCGTACTGGCGGATTTTTGCAGACAGGTTAAAGGTATAACAAAGGTCTACCGTAAGCACGCCGTAGAAAAATCCCACAACAAAACTGAATGAAATATGGTTTGTAAACCAGTACAGCCATTCAATAATCTTCGGATGAACCAGAAAGTAATAAAGTGCGCTCAAAATTACCCAGTAAAATGAATATTGAGGGCAGATGATACCCTTGATGTTGCCGCGACACTCTGAATAGTCCCAAAGCTTGATTTTCATTCCCCTGATAAAAATCAGACCGGCAATGTATTCGAGGAGTGTGATACAAAGAGCCATCAGAACGAACAGCACGATTTTTTGAACCCACGGCTTTTCGCTTACAAATGAAACATCAATCATTGCAAGGGAAAACATAATCACAAGGCTCAAACCGTACAATGGAAGATACGGACCTGTCAAAAAGCCCGGATTAATCCATTTGCGTTCCGGATTGTTTCTGGAAAAAAACCTTCTCCAGAAAACTTCGATTCCCCAGCCGATAAGGCTGCCTGTAAAAAATAAAAAAGTAAGTACTAAAAATAAATTCATAATCTGTTCCGTTTCTGCAGCCTGAGCGTTTGCGGGCCTGAAACTTCCGTTAATATTTTATGGTAAAATTGAATT
>DLYJ01000135.1:13516-15656 GCA_003447785.1 Treponema sp. | reverse complement strand
TGAGCTGTTGAATTCAAGTATTTTCTTGCCTAACGCTCCTTTTGTGATTAAATTATAACTATGGCTAAAGATAACAATAATGAAAATGACGATAAAATAACCGAACAGGATGAAGCTCAGATTAAAAAAGAGTTTGAAGATAAGATCCGCTCGGCTATCGGAGACTTTGTCTCTGAAAACTTTAACGGCGATGTTCCTGTCGATGTTGAAGTAACTGTAGAAAAAAAAGAAAAGACTCCTGAAAAGGCTTCTGATAAAGCCGGAGACGATAAAAATTCATCAGATAAAAATTCAATCGGACAAAAAGACTCTAAACAGGCAAAATCCCGCAGGCCTTCAAAAAAGGCGGATTCAAAAAGTGAAGGCGCTACAATTGTCCCGGTAGACAAAATGCTTCCGGACAAGCTCTTTTTAATCGGATTGAACGTACGCCCGATTTTCCCAGGAATTTTTACTCCTTTGATGATTACAAATTCAGAAGATGTAAAAACCATCGATAAAGCCTTTGAAGACAACGGTTTTGTCGGGCTTTGCCTTGCAAAAAAAGAAACAGAAAATCCGACAATCAGTGAACTTTACGAAGTCGGCACTGTTGCACGCATTATCAAAAAAATCAATTTGCCGGACGGCGGCGTAAATATATTTGTTTCAACAATCAAGCGTTTTAAGGTTAAGCGCGCATTGAGCCAGAAAACTCCGGTTTATGCGGCTGTTGAATATCTGGAAGATGAAGAAGCTGACACATTTGAAGTTAAGGCCCTTACACGCGCCCTGATTTCTGAAATGAAGGAGATCAGCGACAATAATCCTCTTTTCAGCGAAGAAATGCGCCTCAACATGGTTAATATTGACCATCCGGGCAAAATCGCCGACTTTATCGCTTCAATTCTCAATACTGACAAAAACGAGCAGCAGAAAGTTCTTGAACAGCTGAATGTTCGTGCCCGCATGGAACAGGTTCTTGTATTCATCAAAAAGGAACAGGAACTTTTACGAATTCAGAAAAAAATCCAGGGTGAACTCAACGACCGTGTAGAAAAAAATCAGCGGGAATACTTCCTCCGGGAAGAAATGAAGGCCATCCAGGACGAGCTTGGAATCGGAGCAGATGGTGAAGGTAACGATTACACCAAGTTCAAGCAAAAAATTGAAAGTTTCCACTTTGAAGGCGAAATTAAGGAAGCCTGTGACAGCGAACTTGAAAAGTTCAAGTTGATGGACCCTAACTCTTCTGAGTATTTTGTTTCCCGCAATTATCTGGAACTCATATGTAATCTTCCGTGGAACGAAGAGCAGAAAGAAGCACTGGACCTTGCAAAAGCCTATAAAATTCTTGAACGAGACCATTACGGTCTTGATGATGTAAAAAAACGAATCATTGAATACCTTGCTGTCCGCAAAATGAAGCAGGACAATAAAGGTTCAATTTTGATTTTAGTCGGACCTCCGGGTGTAGGAAAAACATCTATCGGACGCTCAATCGCAGACGCAATGGGTAAACCTTTCTACCGCTTCAGTGTAGGCGGCATGCGTGACGAGGCCGAAATCAAAGGACACCGCCGTACTTATATCGGGGCAATGCCAGGAAAAATCATTCAGGGCTTGAAGATTACAAAATCAAAATCTCCGGTTTTTATGATTGATGAAATCGACAAAATGGGTTCAAGCAATCAGGGGGACCCTGCAAGTGCATTGCTTGAAGTTCTTGATCCTGAACAGAATATCAATTTCCGCGACAATTATCTTGATCTGCCCTTTGATGTTAGCAACGTATTCTTTATTTTGACTTCAAACACACTGGATTCAATTCCTGAACCGCTACTGGACCGTGCAGAAATTATTTCTCTTGCAGGCTATATCGACCAGGAAAAACTTCAGATTGCAAAAAAATATCTGATTCCAAAGAACCTTGTAAAAAACGGTCTTGCAAAGAATCAGGTAAAATATACCAAGGAAGCCCTGATACGTATTGCAGAAGAATATGCCCGTGAAGCAGGCGTGCGCAACTACGAAAAGTGCATTGATAAAATTCACCGCAAGATTATTACAGAAAGCCTTGCAGGAATTCCGGCCGATACAAAAACTTTATCTTCCGTAAAGGCTGTCGTTGACGGTCAGGTTGATAAACTTAAGGCAGACA
>DLYJ01000135.1:12454-13416 GCA_003447785.1 Treponema sp. | reverse complement strand
GAAAGCGAAATCAAAAAGGCAACTGTTCCCGGAACTAACATCGGTCTTGCATGGACAAGCATGGGCGGTGACACACTCCTTATTGAAGCAATTGCCTTTGAAGACGGAAAGGGTGGTCTTCAGCTCACAGGTCAGATGGGCGACGTAATGAAAGAGTCTGCTCAGATTGCATTTAACTGGGTAAAACAGTATGCTATAGAACACAAAATCAAGGACGTTAAGTGGTTCAACAAAAATGTAATTCACCTGCACATCCCGGAAGGTGCAACTCCTAAGGACGGACCAAGTGCCGGAATTACAATGGCTGTAACCTTTATGTCGCTTTTGACTGGAAGACTTGTAAAACCGAACGTAGCAATGACGGGCGAACTGGATTTGACCGGTGCAGTTATGCCAATCGGCGGTTTGCGTGAAAAATCTGTTGCTGCAAAACGCAACGGTATCAAAACAATCTTTATTCCAAAAGCAAATGAACGGGACCTTGAAGAAATTCCGGACATTGTAAAGACAGGAATTACATTTATTCCTGTAAAACATGCCATGGAAGTTATGCAGAACGTTTTTAGAGGTTCTGCTAAAAAATATGGATTTTAGGAATTAAAGATGTTTCCAAGAGTATTTTTAAAGCCAAAAGAAGAGCAGGAAATTCAACAGGGCTTTCCCTGGGTTTTTGACAATGAGATTTCAACCGTAAAGTTTGAAGAAAAATCCGGAGTTAAACAGACTTCCCTTGGAGAATGTAAGGTTGAGGATGGTTCTGTCGTAGAAGTTTTTGCACATGCCGGCGGCTTTTTAGGTACTGGAATCATTAACCGTAAATCAAAAATTACTGTACGCCTTATCGGCTATGAACACGCCGACAGGGTGACAGAAGATACCGGATCATATTACGAAAAAAAGGTAAGTGACGCCTACGATTTACGCAAAATGTACTACGACATGAAGGACAGTTACCGTTTAAT
>DLYJ01000135.1:0-12347 GCA_003447785.1 Treponema sp. | reverse complement strand
GTTACAAAAAAAATATATCTCGTAGTTCAGTTTCTCTCCCTTTCCTGCGAAGTATATCGACACGAGATTTTAAAGGCACTTAAAAAAATCATCCGCCCTGACTTTATTTATGAAAGAAGCGATGCAGGCGTGCGGGAAAAAGAAGGCCTTGAAGAAAAATCAGGCTGGATTGGAGACGCAGGCCAGGACGTAATTACAATCCGCGAAAACGATGTACTTCTTCGCGTTGACATTGCAAAAGGTCAGAAAACAGGTTACTTCCTTGACCAGAAATTCAACCGCAAAAAGGTTGCAGAACTCAGTAAGGGTAAAACAGTTCTCGATACATTTTCTCACACAGGTGCCTTTGGCCTTAACGCATTTAAAGGCGGGGCTAAACAGGTTATAAGCGTAGACTTGAGCCAGGAAGCGGTAGATTTAATCAATAAAAATATTGAATTGAATCATGCAGAGAACAAAATGAGCTCTGTGTGCGCAGACGTTTTTGATGTATTAAAACAGTACGAGTCTGAAGGCCGTAAATTCGATCTGATTGTTCTTGACCCTCCTGCCTTTACAAAGAACGCAAAAAATATCCAGAAAGCATACGGCGGTTATAAAGAAATCAACCTGCGCGCCATGCGCCTTCTCAACCCTAATGGAATTCTTGTAACCTGTTCATGTTCATACTTCTTTGACAGTGAACACTTTTACGGCATGATTATGAAGGCCGCCGAAGACAGCAAAAAGAAGGTTCAGATTCTTGCAAAGTATGGAGCGGGACCTGACCATCCTGTGCTCTCAGGCTATCCAAAGAGCGAATACTTAAAGTGTGCGGTGTGCCGTGTCATTTAATTGTATTTTTATTCTTGGTCCAACTGCTGTAGGAAAAACTGCAATCGGTGTCAGGGTTGCCACAGCCCTTGGAGGTGAGATTTTAAGTGCAGATTCTCGGCAGGTCTATAAGGGACTGGATATCGGAAGCGGTAAGGACCTTGCAGACTTTAAAATTCCTGCTGATTATGCCCTGAAACTCAATCCGGCCCTGAAAGACAAAATTAAAGACGGTTTTTATAATGTTCCCTATCATCTGATTGACGTCTGCACCCTTGAGCGGGAATATAATCTTGCGGATTTTGTCGCTGATTTTTATCAGGCCGTATCTGACTGCCGGAAAAGGGGAGTTATGCCAGTTTGTGTCGGCGGAACCGGAATGTATCTGGATTCAATTATCCGTAACTACGAAATGATTCCGTTTACTGAAGATCCTTCTGAGCGCACTGAACTTGAAAAACTTTCCTACGACCAGCTCAAGGAAATCTTAATCAGGGAAAAAGAAAAACTTCATAATACCACCGATTTTGCTACAAAAGAGCGGATTATCACTGCGATTATGATAAACAGATTCAATTTGAGTGAGCGCTATCAGGAATTAAAAAAAGAAATCATGGCTCAGCGTCCAGAAATTGAACCGCTTATCATCGGTACAACTTTTGAACGCTCACTTGTCCGCCAGGGAATAGCCCGCCGCTTAAAGGCGCGTCTTGAAGAAGGCCTGATTGAAGAAGTAGAAGGGCTTCATAATGACGGTGCAAGTTTTGAGCGCCTTGAAAGCCTTGGCCTTGAATACCGTTTTGTTTCTCAATATCTGCAGGGAAAGATAAAAACTAAGGAAGAGTTATTTGAACTTTTGAATCTTGCCATCGGTCAGTTTGCAAAAAGGCAGGAGACCTGGTTCCGTTCAATGGAAAAGAAGGGCGTTAAAATAAATTGGCTGCCACAAACACCTGATGTTGATACAAGGTTTGAGGCAGCCCTTCAGTTGATTTCTAAGAAGTAAGTCAAAAGTTAGGCAGTAGCTTCTACTACAGCGGCCACTTTTGTAAGGTATCCTGTGCGAATGCAAGATTCGAACAATGCCTTGCTGATATAATCTGTTGTTACATCATCATATCCATCTTCGTCGCGTACGATGCGTACAACATATCCATCATCCATTTCGCGGACTACTGTCATATAGTCTGTATTTTTTCCAATGCTTTTAAGTGTGTATGTACCCATTTGTGTATCCTCCTACGTTAAAACGTAAAATTTATGTGTCGTACAATATTATTTTCGGTATAATAAAAAGGACCTTAAGCGGTTTTTAATTTTTTTTTGCTTTTATGAAGATTTTTGACAGCCACCTGCATTTAAGTCAGTGCAAGGACAATTTTGATTTTTCCTCAAGTTTTAATTATTCAGGGGCTTCCTGTGCCTTCAGCCGTGATGAATTCATGTTACAGAAGACTCTTGCATCTCAAATTGAATCCGCTAATCCCCATATTCATTTTTTTAACCTCTTTGCAGTTCATCCCCAGAATCCCGACTTTGATGAACTCAATACGCTTCAGGATTTGCTTGAGGCGGATCTGATTGATGGGGTGGGTGAGTGCGGATTTGATTTTTTTACTGATGAATTCAAAAAGATGGAAAGAAAGCAAGAGGTCTGCTGGGCACGACAGCTTGAATTAGCCGCAGCCTTTGATAAGCCCCTTGTAATACACGGGAGAAAGTGTACAGACCGTTTTTTTCGCGATTATAAAATGTTGAGGAAATTACCCCGAGTTATGTTTCACAGCTGGGCGGGCACTTTAAATGAAGCGCGCTCCCTGCTTAAGCGTGGAGTCAACGCATATTTTTCTTTTGGAAAGCCTTTAATCAACGGCAAAAAAAGCGCAATTGAATGTGTAAAGGCACTGCCTCTGGAGCGCATTTTTCTGGAAACTGACGCTCCTTACCAGACATTAAAGGGTGAAGAGTTTACAAGTCCCCTGCAGATAATTGATGTTTACAATAAGACCTGTGAGCTGAAGGGAATTGCAATGGATGAACTGACTGAAACCCTGTATGAATCTATGAGCGGATTTTATCGAGTTCCCCTTTGATTACGGCAAAGGCTTCGTGATAGTCTGCAACAAAGACTTCTGTAAGGGAATCTAAATCGCCGACCGCCTTTTTTCTAAGCACGTCTTCAAGGTCCTGTCCGGATTTTGCAAGTTTTTTACAGGCAAGTTGGCGTCCTGCGCCCTTAACTGCGTGTACATAGGAAGCGGCCTCTGAAAAATCCAGCTGTTTTATGAGCTTTTCCAGATGTTCCCTTGAAAACTCAACTCCGATAAAAGCGTCGAGGAGAATTTCATATAATTCCATATCGCATCCCAGCATGTCCAGAGCGTCCTGTTTATCAAAAACCGGTAAATCCATCTTGTCTCCTTAAAATTAATCGTCACGGGCAGTGCAGCTTTACTGACCGCAGTTTGAAAAAAAGTCGTTTCCGTCTTTGTCCGTTAAAACAAAACACGGTAAGTCTTTTACGGTAATCAGGCGTACTGCCTCCATTCCAAGGTCTTCGTAGTCAACGATTTTCTGGTCCAGAATATAACTGCTTGCAATCAGCGCTGCAATTCCGCCGGGGGTTCCCAGGTAGAACGCATTGTATTTTTTGCAGGCGTCCTGCCACATTTTGCTCCTGTTTCCTTTTGCAAGGGTTACAAGTGCGGCACCGCGGCTCATTAAGCTTTCTGCGTATACGTCCATTCTTCCGGCTGTTGTAGGTCCGAAAGAGCCGATTACAGAGCCCTGTGGAGTGCGTGCCGGGCCTGCGTAACAGATCGGGTACTGTTTTGTGTATTCAGGCAGGTCTTTACCGCTGTCAATCAGTTTCTGCCAGCGTGCGTGAGCTGCATCCCGTGCAACTAATATCTTTCCGCTCAAACTGATTCGGTCTCCGCACTTTGCATCCTGTAACTGTTGAAGGGTTGCGGCGATTCCGTCGTTTGTGTTTACGACAAAGTTTTTCTGGGTTGAAGGTGATGAGTCAGAAGGTGATGCGGCTGATGAATTCAAATATTCTACTGCCTTATTAAAGCCTTTGATTTTTTGGGGCTCTGCCGCAGTTTTTTCTAGATAAAATCCGTCCGGAGTAACAACTGCCTTTAAGTTTCTGTGGGCAGAACAGCTGACTCCCACGCTGAGGGGGCAGGAAGCTCCATGGCGCGGGAGACGGATTGCAATTGCGTCCAGGGCAAAACACTTTCCTCCAAACTGAGCCCCGTAGCCGGTTTCTTCTGCAATTTGGAGCATGAGTTTTTCAATTTCCTTATCGCGGAAGCCGCAGGGATTAGGTTCTGTGGTCATTTTGTCGTAGGCACCTGCACTTGCAAGTTTGAGTGTGAGAGTGTTCTGTTCCGGGCTCAGGCCGCCTGCAACAAAGGCAAGTGTGTATGGCGGGCAGGCGCTGGTTCCCAGGTGACTGATCTGTTCTTTTAAGAACGATTGGATTTTTTCAGGATTCAAATAAGCCTTTGTTCCCTGGACAAAACTTGTTTTGTTTGAAGAGCCGCCGCCTTTTGCGCAGAATATCATTCCGAGAACAGGTTTTCCTTCATTGACAAAACTTTCCATAAAGGACGGAAGCGGGGCAAGGGATGCCGAACTGTCAAAAACTGCCACCTGGGGAGGCATATTGTTTTTGGGATCTTTTTCGTCGTAAAAGTTTTGTGCGCAGGAAGTTGAAAAACGAAGGTTATTTTTGTCGTAAGCGTCTTTTGCGCCTTCGTAAATATTTGTAAATGCATTTTTGCCAACCGTTGAATTCAACAGGAGACCGTTATTCCAGCCGTAGATATTGGCAATTCCCGTGTCCTGACAGAGGGCAAACTTTTTTTCGGATGCAATCTGTGCGTTTTTCAGGATACTTGCACAGACATATTTGTCGTTTTCGGTTGCATCGCTTCTGTTAAAGGCTTTGATTACGTTTTCAATGTGTTCTTTTGTAAAAGTAAAGGAAAGCGTGCTGAAGGCCTGATTTGTAATTGTATTCAGGACGCTTGTGTTGATTGACGGTATTGAACCATTATTTTTTTCTGATTCTTCAAAAGGGTAATAGTCAAATTCGTTTTCTAAATTAGTGTACAAACTCATAAGCACAGTATAGTCTGTTTTACCTGATTTTGCTATAATCTTCGTATGAATAAAAACAAATTAAAGATTCAGTCACTTTCCCTTGCAATTACTTCTGCAGTTTTTTCTTTACTGTGCATTAATTATCATTTTGATATTTCCCTACTGGCTCCTGTCCTTGGACTTTTGTATTCGGCACTTTTGTATTACTTTGGCTACAACAGTGTTTTCTGCAAAAATCAGGCAAAGTCAATCAGCATCTACCGCGAACTTTTGCAGTACGAACCCTTTGTTCTGTTAATCTGTTTTGTTCTCCGCCGTGCAGGGGCAAACGGGGCGCCTTTTGCCCTGGACTTTATCACCGTAATACTGTGGTGTGTCAGTTCAGGACTTTCCCTCCTGATTCTTCATTATCTGAATATCAAGCGGATCGGTTCAATCGACCCGTCATGGCACAAATATCTTGAATCTCATTCCCTTTCTTCATACAAGGGAGCAAGACGAGGCCTTCTTGAAACCCTGAGCTGGGTTGATGCCCTCGTTCAGGCGGTTTTTATGGTACTCCTCCTGAATATATTCCTCGTTCAGCTTTACGAAATTCCGTCAGAATCAATGGTTCCGGAATTTTTAATTAAGGACCGGGTTGTTGTATTCAAGACTTTAAGCGGACCTAAATTCCCGCTGAGTGATGTGGGACTTCCGTATCTTAAGCGCTACAAGAGGGGAGACATCGTAGTTTTCCGTAATCCTCATTACAGCGACGACAGAAAAAGTGAAGTCCGCACCTTTATGAGCCAGATTATTTATATGCTCACCCTTACACGGGTAAACATCAATGTTGACGAGGACGGTAACCCTAAGGCTGATCCCCTCGTTAAACGCGTCACAGGCGTGCCAGGCGAGCAGTTAATGATGCAGGACGGCATTTTATATCACCGCACCTCAAAGAGCGATGAATGGAGCGTTGTGGAAGATGATTCGCGCTGGGCCTGCTGGAACTTAAATGAAGTTCGTGCCGAATTGCGAAGGAACAATCAGATTCAGGATTATCCCCTTTCTCAGGCAGACTATGAACAGATGCTTGAATGTGAACAGGAACGCCGTGAACTGGATGTTCAGCTTGTCCGCTCCCGGCTGACAGGTCTTGCTGAGCGTTTTGACAGGGCCTGGCGAATTTATGGCCGTCACCCGGACAGCGGCGGCCTTGAAAAGTTCTTTAACAAAGAAGGAATGTTTGAATATTCGATTTTCTCAAAACATTATAACTGCGCTACCAGACTGTTGAATTCAACTGAAGGTGCACAATGGTTCCGTGCATTTGCACTTGACTGGGCTTCTTCAATCAAAACTGACTTTAACGGAAATCTCTACGAAGAAGCAAATTATAAGCTGAACCTGATGATCAAGCAGAAAATCGCCCAGATTATCGTGCGCGACGCAGAACTGATCGTTAACGGCACTTTTGAAAATGTATATTCAACCGACGCTCAGCTCCTTGAGTACATGAAGGAAGCTCAGAAATTGAATGATTATGTTTTCCTTATCGACAGACGAAGTTTTGGAGCCTTCCCGGCAGATACAGAAGACGGAAAGCCTCAGTATATTCCTGCCGGATGTTATTTTATGATGGGGGACAACAGATTCAATTCACTTGACATGAGACACTCATACACGCCGAAACTCACCGAACTGACAAAGTACGATAAGTATTCGGTTACATATTATTCAAATCTTGAACCGCAGTATGTTCCCATGAGGCGCATGCTTGGAACTACAAGCTACCGCTTCTGGCCTGTTAACCGCCGCGGCGTTCCGGGCCATACGGGAATGAGAAAATAAGGGCGCTGGTCGCGCTAACGCCCGTGGCACTGCTTATATTTTTTACCGCTTCCGCATGGACAAGGATCGTTACGGCCTACCTTTGGCATAGTACGGCGTACAGTAATGTTGTCTCCCTGGCGGGCACCTGCCATTACTCTTCCTGCGGCCTGTCTGCTTGAATAGCTGTTAAAGTTTGAACTTGCCTGCTGCTGAGCTGCTGCTCCGGCTGCCTGACTCATGCTCTGTGCTTCCTGATGTTGTGCGTTCATCTGGATGTTGCGCTGAACAGGCTGAGGCTGTCCGTTGATGCGTACACGTACCTTGAATACACGTCCTGCAATTGTCAGGCGGATTCCTTCGATAAGTTCATCAAACATGTTAAAGCCGTCAATCTTGTATTCAGTGAGCGGGTTCTTTGAACTGTATGTTCTGAGGTGAACTGCTTCGCGCAGGCCGTCCAGATATTCCAGCTGGTCCAGCCATTTACGGTCAATCTGCTGGATATACTGATAGCGTATGAACATATTGAACTGTTCGTGTCCGACAAGAGTTTCCTTTTCTGTCAAATCATTCTGGAGAAGGGCAATTACCTTTTCTTTTGTAACTTCCTCTGCAGGAAGCTGGATTCCGAAGTTTTCGCGGATATTATCCAGAAGCTGTCCGAGACCTGTCTTGCGGTTGTGTGTGTATTCATCAAACCACTCGTCCAGGTAGTCTTTTGCCGTATTCATGATGCGTTCTGAAAGATTGTCGTCTGCGAGAATGCCGTCACGCTGTTCATAGATGTATTCGCGCTGTTCGTTGAGAACGTCGTCATAGTCGATAAGGTTTTTACGGATTTCAAAGTTGCGCTGTTCAACTTTTTTCTGGGCGTTTTCAATACCCTTGTTGAGCCACGGATGGAAGATCGGTTCACCGTCTGTCATACCGATGCGCTTCATGATGTTCTTCATCTTTTCTCCGCCGAAAAGCCTCATGAGGTCGTCGTCCATTGAGATAAAGAATTTAGAGCGTCCCGGGTCACCCTGACGTCCTGAGCGTCCGCGCAGCTGGTTGTCGATACGGCGTGATTCGTGGCGTTCTGAACCGATTACATACAAACCGCCCAGTGCCTTAACTTCTTCGTAATCCTTGAGCCATTTTTCCTTTTCAATCTGCATGGCTTCCTTGAGCTGTTCCGGAGTTGCGTTTGTTCCTGCGCGTTTAATTGCGCGGCTTTCGTAACTTCCTCCCAGCTTGATATCGGTACCACGACCTGCCATGTTTGTTGCAACTGTTACCGAGCCCTTTGCACCGGCTTCTGCAATAATCAGGGCTTCCCTAGCATGGTTCTTTGCGTTCAATACTTCGTGGCGGATTCCGTGGCATGTCAGAAGTGCAGAAAGGTGTTCAGACTTTTCTACGGAAACTGTACCTACGAGGATTGGCTGTCCTTTTGCGTGGGCTGCTTCTATTTCCTTAACGATAGCATTCCATTTGTCTTCTTCGTTGAGGTAAACTTCGTCGTTTTCGTCGATACGTGCAACAGGAAGGTTTGTTGGAATTGCAACTACGTCCAGCTTGTAAATCTTTGCAAATTCAACTGCTTCTGTCTGGGCAGTACCTGTCATACCGGAAAGTTTTTTGTACATACGGAAGAAGTTCTGGAATGTAACTGTTGCCATTGTACGGTTTCGCTGTGCGATGTGAACGTGCTCTTTTGCTTCGATTGCCTGGTGCAATCCGTCAGAATAGCGGCGGCCTTCAAGAATACGGCCTGTAAATTCGTCAACAATCTGAACCTGACCGTCTTTTACTACGTAGTCAACGTCATTTTCGTAAAGAAGGTGAGCCCGGACTGCCTGAGTAAAGTAGTGCAGGAATTCAAAGTTCTGTTCATCCTGGAGTTTTGTATCAGGAGCGATGAGATTGTGTTTGTGGAGAATTTTATCAATGTGGTCCATACCCTTGTCGGTAAATGAAACACGTTTTGATTTTTCATCGATTTTATAGTCGCCTTCCATTGCGGCGCGCTCTTCCGGAGTCATGTTGACTTCGTCGGGGTAGTCGTCTGTGGCTGGATCTTTTGGAACTTCCGTAAGTTCGCCCACGTATTTGTCTACTTCATAATATTTGTAGGTATCGTCTTCGCCTGCACCAGAAATAATGAGCGGTGTACGGGCTTCATCAATAAGAATGGAGTCGATTTCGTCGACGATACAGTAGTTGAACCCGCGCTGAACCTTGCGGCTCAGGTCAATCTGCATGTTGTCACGAAGGTAGTCAAAACCAAATTCGTTGTTTGTACCGTATGTGATGTCGCATGCGTAAGCCTGGCGGCGGGCATCGTTATCCATGTTTGAAAGAATTGCACCAACCGAGCAGCCCAGGTAGGCAAATACCGGGCGCATTGTGTTGGCATCGCGTTCAGCAAGGTAATCGTTGACGGTTACAACATGAACGCCTTTTCCTGTGAGGGAGTTGAGGTAGGAAGGTGCTACGGCAACAAGGGTTTTACCTTCACCGGTCTTCATTTCGGTGATGCGTCCCGAGTGAAGTACGATTGAACCCATAATCTGAACGTCGTAGGCGCGTTCACCCCGAACGCGGAAAGCGGCTTCACGGCAGAGGGCAAATGCTTCCGGGAGAATATCATCAAGGCTTTCGCCGTTTTTTATTCTTTCTTTAAAAATTTCAGTCTGTTTTGGAAAATCTTCGGCAGAAAGGGATTTGGCCCATTCTTCCTTTGCGTTAACAGCAGCTACAATAGGCTTAAGTTTTTTTACATCACGGTCATTTTGCGAACCGAAAATCGCAGTAAAAATTTTGTCTAACATAATACTTATAATATAATAAAAAAATCTTGTTAGGAAAAGGGGTGTTATAAGAAGTACTTATCTTTACTGTGTTTTCAATTCGGTTGACGATTATTTCTTTATTCAATATTCTAAAATTATGTTCAGTAAAAAGTTACGCCGTATTCAATTTATTCTCTGGGCTGGAATTGCATTATCTGCCCTTGCAGGCTGCCATCGTGGAGGTGCCGTTGCTTCTATCCGCGAAAACCAGCTCTTTACGCTCAACTACGGAAGTTTTGAGGACGAACTCAATTTATTCAACCTGAGCGGTCAGGGTGCAATCAACACCTACATGACAATGCTGGACGGATTTTTTTATATTGCAAACGGTGAGTCCAAAAAAATCATGGAATTAAATTCCTACGGTGACCTTTTAAGCCTTTATTACAACGAAGAAGTTACCAGGGCTCCGTATTTTGCCACCACAGAAAACGTTAATTCAACCAAAAAAGCGATCGCATATCCCTTTAACTCCCTCGGACCTGTTGCAGTAGACGCAAAGAAATGTCTTTACGCCGTAGACACACTGCCTGCAGAGCGCCAGGAAGTTGACGCAAACAAACGCCTCCTGTTGAATTACATTGTCCTGCGTTTTAACAGCGACGGTACCCTGATTGACTATCTCGGCCAGCAGGGCCCCGGCGGAACTCCCTTTCCATTCATCAAAAAAATTTATGTTTCAAAAAACTCTGAATTGATTGTAGTTTCAGAAACAAATAACGGGCCCATTGTTTACTGGTTCAACCAGAAGGGCTTTCTGCTTTACACGATTCCAATCACGGAAGAAACCGTTCCAAAACTCAGGGACAGTGACGGGGCAGAAATTGCCTCCTATGTTTCCATCGGAAACGTAGTTCCTGACAATATAAGCTGCAGACTCTACATTCAGGTGGATTACTTTAAGGCTTATCTTGACCCTGCAACAAAGGTACAGTCAGGCATTGATTACGAAAAAACAATTCTCTATCCGCTGGATGTGGATTCAGGAAGATATGACGACGGGCTTGAAATTCCAAGCCACGAAGACATTGTCAGCGAAAACCTCAGCAAGGAACTTTACAAGGTTCCCTTTGACTTTCTGGGAGTAACCGACAGCGGCTGGTTCTTCTTCAGCGTGCCTGTGGACAAGGGATTTTTGATTCAGATGGTTCAGCCCAACGGACAGAAAATCTTAAAGCGCGTTCTTGACGTAAACCACGAAGAAATTCTTTATTATTCCCTGGGCTTAAGCGGCAACGGAATTATCAGCGGACTTTTTGTCAAGTCACACAATGCGGAAGTTGCATGGTGGCGCACTGATTCTCTTGTAAGCGGAATCATCAATTAGTTTAGCGGAATAAAAAATGGAATATAACCCGATACCTGATGCAGTAGAAACAAAATCCTCAGAAGAAGAAATGGTTTTTCACTACAACAGGGAAGAACGCATTAAAAAGGCGCCAAAAATTGTTCAGGATTATTATGCCGGCGATTTTAAGGCATTTCGTCCGGGACTTTTTAAGGCCCTTGTTGCAACCAGAGGCAACCGTTTTATGTTTTTTACCCTTATCATCGTTGTTGCGGTAATCTTTATCAACGGTATATTCAACAAGCCTGACAGGGCATTTATTGAACATGTGCCCCTCAGTCTTTCTGCCTTTTCCTTTGAAGAAAATGTTTATGTAAGCCTCTGCTTTGAAAATCCGGAAAAAAAGTTTGAAAAAACTCCTGACAGCGTAATCACTGTTGAATTTCAGTTTCTTGATGCCAATAAAATGGCTGTGGAAAAACAGAGCTTTACGCTCAATTATGAAGAAAAAGAAACTTTTTTAAGGACAACTTTCCATGATTATGATATATTTTATATAAGTGCTGATGTTTCTTTCAGACAATCAGACCAGAACCTTTTATGCACTGTCGAAAAGCGTTAGGTGTTTTATAAGGAGGCGGAGTTAAAAATGCTGCAGTTTTATTTTCTTTCGATTTTATTGAATCTAATAACCGGTCTTATTTTAGTGTATGCCACAAATTTTATGGCAGAAAAATCAACAGCCGTTTCAGTTGCAGACGATGATGATTCAACTGATGAATCTGACGAAAGCGCAGAAGAGGCCTCAGAAGATGCTCCAAAATCAGCAAAAAGTATTTTTGCAAATCCTCTCTTTTTTGACGATTCAACATTCCGCCTGGTAATCGCAATTCTGTCAGCCCTTGTGGGCCTGATGAAGCTCCTTTCTACGGTTCAGGGGGATATGCCACTTATCGGTGACCTGATTCCGGCAGTTGCGGGAATTGCGGGCGCCTTTGCACTGCTCATTGAATATTACTCACAGAAATCAGATGTCAGCTTTAATCTTCCTGCATTCTTAACTTCAATTTTTGTGGGTGGACGCAAATATCTTGGAATTTTCTGTATTCTTGCGGGTGTCCTGCATTTTATTTTTCCAAGAGTTTTGTTCCTGTAAAATACATTTTGTACGTGGGAGAATAATTGAAAAATGAACAAGACCTCAATTGCATGTATTGCATTCAAGGATAAAAAGGTATTTATTGCACACCGTAACCCCACCGGTCAGATGGGCGGCCGCTGGGAGTTTCCGGGCGGTAAGGTTGAACAGGGCGAAACGGACGAACAGTCCATTGTCCGCGAACTGAGCGAAGAATTTGGTGTAACGGTTAAAGTCGGAAAACAGATTGCATGCGCCGCTTTTAAACATAACGGAGATGATTTTTCTCTCCACGCATACCTTGTTGAATTCCCCCATGACGGAATTCAAAAACCTTTTG
>DLYJ01000069.1 GCA_003447785.1 Treponema sp. | reverse complement strand
ATTTTTGAAAGTTTTTTCTATAATTAGGAGTGCTCAAAAGATGAAAAAAAGTATTCTTTTTTGTGCAGCAGGACTTCTGCTTTCAGCAGCCGTTTTTGCTCAGAGTTCCGAAAAATTAACTGAACTTATCAACACTGATAAGGCAACTTTTGGACAGATGTCGTATCTTGCCGGCGTATACACAGGCAAAGTAGCTGAAGATGCTGATTATGACACAGCAGTAAAAACTCTCAGTTCTGAAGGAATTATCGGGGCAGACAAGACAGCAGATACAGAAATTACCCTTGCAGAACTTTCTTATCTTTGTATGAAAACAACCGGCCTCAAAGGTGGTCTTTTTTATTCAATTTTCCCTGGACCACGTTACGCATTCAGAGAATTAAAAGCCAAAAACATCATTCCCCCTGCAGCTGATCCTTCAGAAAAAGTAACCGGACGTGATGCAATTGCCGTTCTTAACGGATGCCTTCCACAGGATGGAGAATAGAATATGAAAAAGTCGATTATTACAACAGCACTCGTTAGCCTTACACTTGCTGCCTTTGCGGCAGATTTTGGCGGAACATTTACCAATATTTCAAAATTTGCAGACCAGACTCCGGATGACGGACTCAAGCTTGACCAGAAAGACGCCGTAAGCCTCTGGTTTTCCACACCCTTTGGTTCATCTGACGCAAACAATTTCCTCATCATGGGAACATACCAGTTTGAACGCAACTTCGGTATAGAAAAGACAATTCAATACGTTGACCTTGATACAGCCCGCGTAATCTATAATGTTTCGGATTTAACGCTTACTGCAGGCCGTTTCTTCTGCGCTGACATGACAGGTCGCATCTATGCACAGAACGGAGACGGAGTTTCAGTAACATACGCACTGCCTTCATTCAACGTTACGGCATACGGATTTTACACAGGTCTCCTCAACTCACAGACAACTACAATCCTTGATCCTGAATTTTCAGCAGATCCGGACAAACTTTACGATATGTGTCCCAAATACTTTGCGGGCGGACTTAAGGCTTGTCTTCCTGGACTTATGGGAGAACAGAGTGTAAGCGCCGAAGGTATCTTTACAACAAAACTTTCAGGAACAGCAAATACAAGAGCATACGCAGAAGCCCAGCTTTCAGGACCTCTTACAAACAATATTTACTACGATGTAACAGGTGCATTCGGATTTTCAAAATACGATGAAGGTGACTTTGAAATGAGCAATCTTTCCGTTGCAAACCTCAATTTTTACCCTCCTCTGAATGCTGAAACTTCAATCGGTCTTTCTGCAGTTTACGCATCCGGCGAACAGGGTCCTTTCAAGCCGTTCGTGGGATTTACAAGTTCAACTGCAGTAGAATCAATTGATGAACCTGAATATACATCCCTTGCAAAAGCAGGTATCAACGCTTCGGTAAAACCGGTTAGAAACCTTCTTCTTCTTGCAGGAGCAGACGCTGTATTCGATGCAAAGGATGATTCGATTGAATACAAAGGTTTCCAGTATAATGCAAAGATTAACTGGCAGATTGTAAGTGATGTGCTTGCTTCTGCAGGAATAACACAATATTTTGACTCAGATATCTCTGACAATAACAAAACTAGTGTTACAATTAAAGCAGTAATTTCATTCTAGTACAGAGGAGAAATGAATATGAAAAAATCAACACGCATTTTTGTCCTTGCTTCAATTCTCGCATTTTCCGTAACTTCTCTTTTTGCTCTCGAAGCAAAAGTAGTTTCTGCAAAAGGAAAGACTGAAGTACAGATGGCAGACGGTGCATGGACACCTCTCAAAATCGGCAGCACAATTCAGAAGGGTGCCGTAATTCAGACTGGTTTTAAATCAGAACTCATTCTTAAGATTAAAGAAACTACAGTTACAGTAGCTCCTCTTTCAAGAATTACAGTTGAACAGCTTGCAGAAAAGGGAGACAAAGATGACACCCGTCTCTTCCTTGATACAGGTTCCCTCAAATCAGACGTAAAGAAGACTGTAGACCGCCGCGTAGGCTTTACAGTTCGTTCACCGGTTGCAACTGCGTCGGTACGCGGTACAATCGTCGGCGTAACAAACAAATTCAAGAGTACAGACGTTAAAGGCTATGAAGGTTCAATCGCTGTATGGAAGGCACCGAAAGGCGGTGCAAAGGCTGAAGTTGCAGCAGAAGGAGAAGCCCCAACTCCGGCTGTTACAGGAAACGATCCTGCAGCAGTAAGTGACGGACAGTCAGGAGCAGGCGCAATCCTCGTACGCCCGGGACAGACCGTTTCTTACACAACTACTACAACAACTACAGCAAAAGAAAACGCCCAGAAACAGGCAGTTGACGTTGAAGGAACAAAGACCATAGCAGACACAGCCGCTTCTGAAGGCGCTGTCTCTCCAAAACAGACAGGTGCAACAGTTATCGTAAACGTTAAGTTTGGCGGCGAAACAAAGCTGGACCCGCAATAAGTTCGTTCCGCAGAACAGCAGGACAGCCGGTTAACGCCGGCTGTTTTTTTTCGTCCGGACATATTTTTTTACTACTCAAATCACATAAAATCCGATAAAATATAAGATATGAAAAAACTTAGCGTAATTACTGCAGGTTTAATCTGTGCCCTTGCACTTTTTTCGTGCAGCAGGAAAAAACCTTATTATCAGATAAATTCTCAAAATTCAAATGCAAACGGTCCGGTAAAAACCGCCGTAAAACTCAAGCATCTTAATGCAGAGACAAAAGAGTACCTCCTCAATAAAAACATTGCAGTTGTAATCGGCTACGGCTACAACGACGAAGCAACGGTTACAAACCTTTACCAGCTCCTGGACCTGAACTACGGAGTTGAAAAGGAAGACACTCCGGGTTTGATTAAGTTTATGGTTTTTCCGGATGACTTTATGGTTGCGGGAAAAGTGCGCGTAAGTTCACTTTACAACCAGCTTGAAGACAAAACTCTTGCAGGCCTGCTCATAGTCGGCGCTCCAGAAGGCCTGTGCAATGCGGTTGCACGCCTGGAAGACGACAGCGAAACCGGCACCCTTGATTATCCGGTATTTTCTTTTTTTACACAGGATGATATTTTAGGTTCAGAATCCACTTCGAACTTTGTTCTGGATTATGCACAAAAGACAAACAATATCGACACCGAACAGACAACATATATTCCAAACTTTGATGCCACGGCACTGATTTTAAATTCAGTACAGGCAATGATTGATTTGCGGGGACCTGTTCCGGCCGACAAAAATCTGTGCGCTTACATTCAAAAGCTTGTAGGAAAGCAGAAGGTTGTACGTCCGTATTTTGACAGCGAGACAGGACTCCAGTCACTTAATCACTTTATTTTTGAATAATGCTTGCGACAAAAGAAGAATTAACTGAACTTGACAATCTTGAATCCGCAAAACTTCTGGTAATTTCAGACAGCCACGGCGACCATTCAATTTTAAATTACGCGGTGGAAAACTACGGGCGCGACTGTGACGCCCTTCTCTTTTTGGGCGACGGAATTTCTGATTTATTTTCAATCATCGAATCCAACTATCACGTTCCAAAAGATATCAATATCATTCCGCCTGTTGTTGCCTTTGTCCGCGGTAACGGAGACGACAGTGTGTATTCACTTTTTACGGATGAAAACCACAGAATTGATATTCCAGAAAATGAAATAATAAGCGTTTGCGGCAAAAAACTCTTTATGACACACGGACACCGCTTTGGAGTTTACTACAGCCGCGACACGCTCCTTGATTACGTCAGAAGTCATGGATGCAGCGCAGGGCTCTTTGGTCACACCCACGTGCCCTACCAGGAGCGCTTTGATGACGATGTACTGTTGTTCAATCCCGGAAGCTGTGCCCGGCCAAGAAATTATTCCGACAAATCATGCGCGGTTCTCACAGTAACTAAAGATTCGCCTGTTATTGAATACAATTTTTATTCCCTTTAAAAGCAGTCGCTCATCTTAAAGCCTGCGTAATCGTGGCCCGGATAAACAAGAGTGTCTGGAGCAATTGTTTCCTTCAGCATACGAAGACTTTTTTGAATCTCAAGTTCATCACCGCCAAGGTCAGTGCGTCCCCATGAGCCGTAAAACAAAGTGTCTCCGCTTATCAGGATTTTGTCAGTTGAATTATAAAAGCATACGCTTCCCATTGTGTGCCCAGGAGTATGAATTACTGTCCATCGAGAAAGTGCATCACGGACTCCGCTGTGTTCGTCCAGGCATACTGGAAGAGTATCCTTAAAAATGCCCGTATACGCGTCCAGGAGCGTTTTGCCGCCTTCCAGAAAGCCGTCCGGATATGGAAGGTCACTTACGGCCGCATAAAAGTCAGCGAAGCCCATATAATTTAATTGTGAGCGCTGAATCCCGCTGTCCGGTCCAAGCAGGGAAGAATCTGTTTTATGAATAAAAACTGGTAAATACGGATAGGATTTTTTAAGGAAGGGTAAACCTGCGACATGGTCAAAATGACCGTGAGTTAAAAATACTGCCACAGGTTCCATTTTGTTTCTGACGAGGGTGTCTTTTACAAGAGACTCGTCACCGCAAAATTCACACGAGGCCGGATCTACGATAAAAACCTTATTGTCTTTCAGAGGAACTATAAGAGTATTTACGCCCAGCGGCCCCGTATGTATTAAAGTCACTTTTACTGGATATCTGCTGAAGAGCTTGAGCGTGGTGCGCGCATAGCAAGGATTTCTTCGTCAGTCATTTCTGCGGCGCTTTCCATTTCTTTTGCAAAAGCAGCCTGCTGAGCAACAGTATCTGTATTTGTCTGAGTAAATGAATCAGCGATTGGAGCAGATGTATTTGGTACATCTGGAACTCTTTCATCTGCAAAATCTTCACCTGCAGTCTGTTCCATTTCATCTTTCTTTGCTGAGTAGCTTACGGCAAGTTTGCGTCCGCGGTAGTCATATCCATTGAGGGCATTGATTGCCTTGTCTGCATCTTCCTTGAAAAGTTCAACAAAAGAGTAGTTTGCAAGAACACGGATGTTTCCGATTCGTTCGCGTTCGAGACCTGCAACGCTGATAAACAGACCAACGAGGTCACGAGGGAATACGCGGCGGTTGCGGCCGATTCCAACAAATACAGTTGCTGCATTTTCAGGATCGATTGTTACACGCTGGAATTTTTCGTGTGATTCATTGTTTAATTCCCGGGGTGCGCGTTCTTCAAAACGATTTCTGCGGCTGTCACCGTTTTCGCGGCGTCCGTGGAAATCTTCGCGATTTTTGTATGAATTAAAGCGGAAGATTGCTCCGCCTGCACATTTCATCAGGTAAGCTGCTACATATGAGCGGCGTGTAAGTGGAACGTTCTTTTTGAATGCTTTTTTGAGTTCTTCAAAAGATTCCGGGTCCGACTCTACTTTTGAAACTGCATCTTTAAGGAAAGCTGCAACCTGATCCATGTTAAAATTATTGTCGCGTTTAAAAGCCATAATGTACTCCTATAAAAAAAGGCTTAATTTAATTCTGCTACCATAGCCGTGCCTGTTCGATTAAATCCCAGACGGGTCAAAAGAGGCTCCAGCTCAAAGACTAAGACAGAATTAGGTATGATAAAAAAATGAATTCCGTTTTTTTGAAAATTGGAAATTGACCTTTCAATAAGCTCGCCGGCAATTCCAAGCCCACGGTAATTCTGATTCACAAAAAGTGCAGTCAACGACACCGCAGTTTTTGCAGCGGACAAAACAGGCGAATATAAGATACAACCGGCAAAATCATCCTCTAAGGTTTGACAAACAAGGCCCTGTGTATCATTTTTTTCCAGAGATTGAATCAGGCTGCCCTCTTCAAAAATTGCAGAAAGCGCCAATCCCAGTTCTCCGGGCTTTTGTGTTTTTAGTTCGTCTGAAAAGTGTTTAGCTTCTGTCATAACAAAACCGCTGTCCGAAACACGATTGTATGGGCGGATAACAAAATCTTCCTGAATCAAGTCATCACATTCATCAAAATCCTGACTCAGTTTTTCCAGCCCCCAGGACGTTCGAAGCTCATTGTACCATTCAACAATGCGTGATTTCATTCTGCTGTTTTTTAGCAGATTGAATTTACGTTCGTTTTCCGGATACTTTTTTAGAACATTTTTGAATTGTCTGAACACCCCCCTTCCCTCTGCCAGAACCGCTGCAAGTTCCTTATGGGCCTTAGACCATCTGATTGAACTTACAAATGACTCAAGCAAAGCGTAGCCGTCGTGAGACGTCCACTCCGGCAACAAATATATTTTATCTTCATCAACCTCAACAGAACCAGCGTCAACGATACACATGTTTTGAACATCGAGGGCCGAAACTTGATTCTGGTTTTCCATCGCAAAAATAATCTGATTTACGACGGAATCGGTTAATTCAAAAATCATCTTAATCTAGCACAAAAAACGGTTTATTTCAATTCTGAACGGCTTGTAATAATCTTGCCGGCAATGCCATAATCAAGGGCTTCTTTTGCAGTAAGCCAGTGGTCTCGTTCAGTATCTTTCTTAACAGTTTCAAAATCCTTGCCTGTTGCGTCTGCAATGAGCTGAGTAAGGGTTTCCCGGGATTTTGTAATTTCCTGTGCCGTAATTTCGATGTCAGTTGCAACACCGCGGCTTCCACCCATCAGAGGCTGATGAATGAGGAAGTGGCTGTTAGGCAGACTGAATCTGCGTTCCTTCGGAACCGAAAGGAACAAAGTAACTCCCATGCTTGCAATAAGGCCCATTCCGATTGTGTAAACCGGAGCCTTGATAAAGCGGATCATGTCATAAAGGCCAAAGCCGTCGTCAATTGATCCTCCAGGAGAGTCGATGTACAGATAAATAGGTTTGTCAGAATCTGCTTCGAGAACAAGAAGCTGTTTAACGATTTTTTCTACAAGATCTTCGTTAACTTCGCCGCTAACAACAATCTGGCGGGATTTAAGAAGGCGCTCCATCAGTGAATCAGAGCCGCTGCCCTTCTTTTCTTTCTTTTCTTCTTCGTTAATAATTGAATTACTCATATTCTAAATATAATGAAAAAAGCCCGCAAAAGCAATAAAGAATTATTGTTCCGCGGGCTTCCGTAATAACTATGTTCTGAAACTAGAACAGGTATTTACAAGAAAGCTGAGCAAAGCTGTTGTTGCCCCAGCCGTAGAATTCGCAGTCTTCATCAGGTGCGTGAATCCACAGGCCGCTTGCTTTGATTGAGAAGTCATCAGCAGCGCGGATTGTGAGGGCAGGCATTACAAGAATATCCTTGCGTTCAATTCCGTAGATACCGCTGACTTCAACCTTTACGTTATCGTGGTTGTAGCTGTCTGACAGGTTAACAACGATTTTGTTGTTTGTGTATTTGTCGTTTGCATCCTTATCAACGTCATAAGCGGCATAAGCACCGTCCTTAATTTTGTCGTTGTTGAGGATGTATTTACCCTGAGTCTGAACGTTGAGGTTCATGTTTGTCCAAGGCATATCGATATCAAAACCTGCTACCCACTGTACACTGTTGTTGTGAATCCATGGATTGTCACCGGCAGTATCTTTTGTAAGGTAGTAAGCACCTTCAGCACGAATGTTGAATTTCCAGAGAACTGTAGCCATTTCAAGACCGAATACCTGAACCTGGTCGTAGTTGAGTTCTGGAAGTTTGAGCTCATCTGTCAAAGTCAATTTGCCCTGAGCGTACCATTCCTGAGCGTGGTTTGCACAGGTTTCTGCAAATGCTGCATGTCCGGCAAGAGTCTGGATTTCTGTTGCTCCTGCGATTAACACATCAGCACCTGTTACAGGATCTTTTACTGTCTGACCTGCAAGGCCTGTGTAATATGCAGCATATTTGTTTGCAGCAAGGCCTGTAATTTCATCATAATATGTAGTCTGAATTGTTGCAGCGTTTGCTGCTGCATAAACAGATGTTGCATTTGTGATAGCAGTTGTCAAAGAAGAGATATACGGGCTCAGGTTAGCACTCGGCTGTTTTGAGTGACCATAGTAGTAGCTCAAACCGAGGTCAAGATGTCCGAGAGTAAATGTTGTGCGTGCACCTGCCTGTCCGAATTTGATTGAGTGGATATCATCACCAACAAGGTTGTCTGAGCTGAAGCTTGAAGCTTCCATAATTGCATCAACTGCACTGGCACTTGTTGTTGTACCAGCTGCTACACCTTTAATTGTTCCGTCAAGAACGAGAGCCAAGTTGTGTTTCATTGCACTTTCAACAGTTGATGTCAAAGTCTTCATTGCGTTAGGAACCCATACACCGTCAGAAGCAAGACGGTCAGCTGTCATCATTGGTGTCCAGATACCTTCCAGTTTAACATTGCTTGGTGTGCTGTATACTACGCGGAACATTGGTTCTGCGATACGGCGGTCAATGTAATCAGGAATAATGTAGTCTGTGTAGTCGTTTGCGTTAAAGTTATCAACAACGTGGAGTTTGTCACCCTTTCCCCATACGACCTTCATTTTTCCGGCTTCCAGCTGGAAGTTGCCCAGGTAAGCACGTGCTGTAAATTCTTCAACAATGTCTTCTTTATAGTCACCGAGAGAGAATTTATCAAACTTGAATTTGATAGAAACATCTGAAGATGAACCGCTGTAATCAGCACCGATTTTTACGGAAGGATTTCCTTCTGTAAGTGAGTCCTGAAGGTCAAGGACTTCGTTATGTTCGTCACGCTGGTCTGTGTAAACACGGCCCGCAGCTGATACGCTTCCGCTGAGAGTTACTGTCGGTTCAACATATTCTTCAAATTCGCTTGTAAATTCATCAAATTCGTCTGCAAAACCAAATGTACCGGCTGCAAGCAGCATTGCCGCTACCGTAATTTTAGTAATTTTCATACTGTCTCCTTATTTATTAAGCCCCGCATAAGCGAGGCCTTAATGTTTATTTACCTGTGTTAAGCCAGTTCTGTGTAAAGTAGCGATCAGCAACAGGTTTATCAAATTCAA
>DLYJ01000160.1 GCA_003447785.1 Treponema sp. | reverse complement strand
CCATCGAAAAGGCAAAATACAAAGCAATCATGATTGATGAATTCCAGGATAACAACCAGATGCAGCGTGACCTTCTCTTTTTGCTCGCAGAAAAGCCGGAGCGCATGGAAAAGGGTGTGCCGCAGGTTTTTGAGCTTTGTCCGGACAAACTTTTCTTTGTCGGCGACGAAAAGCAGAGTATTTACCGTTTCCGGGGGGCCGATGTTTCTGTTTTCCGCGGCCTGTCCCGGGATTTTACAGACGGCAATCTGACTATGTCCATAAACTACCGCTCATGCCCGGCCCTCATCGGAGCATTCAATACTTTCTTTGGCGGATTTGAATATCCTCCGGTTCCCCATGAAAGTGAAGGCAAGGGACCGGCCTGTTTTTATAAACCGTCTCAAATAGATGAGGGCATCCCTGATTATGAAGCCGTTTATCAGAAAGTTGAATTAGGAAAAACCGCTCTGGAGAACATCGCGCAAAGCACTCAGCAGGAAATTTACAAAAGCCATGTCATAATAGGCCGCTACGATTCAGCACAGACCGCTGAATTCAACCAGCTTACAAAAATTGACGCCGAAGCAACCTGGATTTGTCAAAAAATCAAACAGCTCACCACAGAGGGTATCAACGGTCAGGTTTACAAATTCAGTGACATTGCCATTCTTCTTAAAAAATACACAAATCAGAATGTGTACGAACGCTACTTCCTGCAAAATGGAATTCCATACAATACGGAAGTAATCACAGGATTTTTTGGCGACGGACCGGTAAACGATATTTATTCATTTTTAAAAATCTGCGTAACCGACAAGGACGAACTCGCCTACACAAAAGTTTTGCGTTCACCATTTGTAAATCTGTCAAACAACGAAGCCGACGCAATCGTAAAATCCAACTCAAAACCCTTTGATTTTGACGCTTCCCAAATCCTCAATCCGCTAAGCCTCAAAAAATACACTCGCGGCAAAGAGATGTTTGATGAATTAAAAGAGTTTGCCAGAAAATCCAAACTCACCAGTATAATCAGCAAACTCTGGTACGAATACGGATACTGTTACGAAACCATGTGGAACCAGACAGTCACAATGTATTCAAAAATGTACGATTATATTTTTGAACTCGCACGCAAGGCAGAATTAGACGCCATGAGCCTCACGGAGTTTCTGGACCAGCTTTCCGTGTACACAGATGACGGAAAAAAACTTGAAGGCCTCGACATTCCGATTGAACAGATAAATGGTGTGCATATCATGTCGATTCACAAAAGCAAGGGCCTTGAATTTCCGGTAGTTTTTGTGGCCGAAACAAATGCCCAAAGCGACAAAAACCCCAACAAAAGCAAAGCCTTTATTTCTAAAGAATACGGTTACACGGTAAACACGCCGTCAATTCCCCAACTGAAAGAAAAAACAGCAACCAGCAACTATTTCTTTTCTTTGGTAAAAGAAGAAATTTCCAGACTCAGCCTTGCCGAACTGCGCCGTCTGACCTATGTTGCAATTACACGCGCAATTGATTATGTATTTATCTCAGCCCAGGATTATAAAATTACAAAAACGCCAAAGGATTATACTCCGGGCCACGATAACACAGATCAGATTTATCAGATTCTCCAGCCGGTAATTGATTTTTATGAGGCAAAGGGAGAAGAAAATAAACTCTTTACGCTGGAGACAATCAGCCCGTATGATAGGACACAGACTCACGAACAGAAGTCCCGTTCAAATACGCGGACACAAAAAATATCCCTTATTCAAAAACTGACCGATGAAGACATCTATAATAATTCAACCGTAATTGAAAAAGATGTTCTTCCGGCAAAATATATTCTTCCCAGCAAACTGCATGAAGAAGACGAAGAAACCAGTCCGGCAAAGCTGCGAACGGCATCGGATACAGCGCCTTACTCACAGATTAACAAAATCGTCCTGGAATCAATTCCAAAAAATTCAGCGGACCAGGAACCAAATTTTAGTTTTGCAAACTTTGGTACGATTGCCCACGCCTACATGGAAGCATTTATCAAGGATGAACAGCCGCAAATTTCCAACCGCGATCTGGCAGGCCTGAACGGAAACCAGAAAAAAATAAGCACAATACATTCAATCTGTCAGAAAATGCTCGCCGGTTTTGAAAACTCACCTCTTGGAAAGGACGCTAAAAATTCAATCTGGCACAAGAGCGAGTACGAGTTTAAAGCCAAATTGAATTCACAGATTCTCAAAGGAACAATCGACCTTGTTTTTGAAAGTTCAGAAGGGCACTACACCGTCGTAGACTACAAAACAAATTCAACCATCGAGCCCGAGATTTATTACCAACAGCTTGCAGGTTACCGTTTTGCAGTTTCCCAGATGCAGGGCGTTCCGGTGGAAAACATTTCGTGCAAACTCTTTTACCTGAGATTCGGTAAGGAAGTGGATATAAGCGAAGAGACGCTGGCAGTAGTAAAAAAGGCATATTCGTGATATAATTTTTTTCAACATTTTCTTAACCAGAAAATCCGGAGGCCTTTTTAATATGAAAAAATTCATGGACAAAAACTTCCTTTTGGACACAAAAACTGCTCAAAAGCTTTTTGCTGCCTGCAAGGATGAACCACTTTGGGACTATCACTGTCATCTTCCACCAGAGCAGATTGCTAACAACAAACAATTCAAAAACCTTACTGAAATCTGGCTCGGCGGCGACCACTACAAATGGCGCCAGATGAGAACTTACGGTATTACCGAAGATTACATTACAGGCGACAAACCTGATTACGAAAAATTCCTTAAGTGGGCAGAAACTATCGAACACCTTATCGGAAACCCGCTTTATCACTGGACTCACCTTGAACTCCAGCGCTACTTTGGAATTTACGAACCTCTTACTGTTGAATCAGCTCCACGCATTTGGGAAAAAGCAAACAAACTTCTCCAGACTGAAGAACTTTCTGTAAAAGGAATCTTCAAGAAATTCCATGTTTACGCTGTTGGTACAACTGACGATCCGATTGATTCACTTGAATACCACAAGGCTATCGCTGAAGGAACAGCTCCAATCGGCAAAATCGATACTAAAGTTCGTCCATCTTTCCGCCCGGACAAAGCTCTTAACATCAACCTTCCTACATACAAAGGATACATCGAAAAACTCTCTGAAGTTTCAGGAATCCAGATTAAGACTTCTGACGATGTAATCAAGGCTCTTATCAAACGTCTCGACTTCTTTATCGAAATGGGATGCCGTGCTTCTGACCACGCTCTTGAATATCCTCCATGCAAAGTTGACACAGATGCAAACATCGATGCAGTTGTTGCACGCGCACTCAACGGCGAAGTTATTCCGGAAGCAGAAGCAGAAGCTTACAAGACAAAAATTCTCGTAGCACTTGGCCGCGCTTATGAACAGAGAGGAATCGTTCAGCAGTGGCACATGAACGCTATCCGCGATAACAACAAAGCAATGTTCAAAAAACTCGGACCGGATACAGGTTTTGACGGAAGCCACGATAAACCGATGGCAGAAAACCTCGCAGGACTTCTTTCTCTGATTGAAGCTGCTGGCGGTACTCCAAAAACAATTCTTTACTCACTCAACCCGAAAGATTACTACTCAATCGGAACAATCATGGGTTGTTTCCAGGGTGGTGGAATCAAAGGTAAAATCCAGTTCGGTTCAGGCTGGTGGTTCTGTGATCACAAAGACGGTATGGAACAGCAGCTTAAGGTTCTCGGAAACCTGGGTATGATTCCTGCATTCGTTGGTATGCTTACTGACAGCCGTTCATTCCTTTCTTACTCACGCCACGAATATTTCCGCCGCATTCTCTGTAACATCTTTGGTACATGGGTAGAAAACGGCGAGTATCCAAACGACATGGAAATGCTTACAAAGTTTGTAAAGGATATTTCTTTCGGTAACGCTCTTGCTTACTTTGGAAAGTAATTAAACTTTAAAACAACAACGGGCTGTCATGAGACAGCCCGTTTTTTATTGACTCAATATATTATTCTGAATCCTGCATCCGCTCCCATTCTCTCTGAGAGCGGGCGCTTGTCCAGCCGTCGTGCTTTTCGTAAAGCATTTCGGCATCTTCACGTCCCTGAAAGTTTTTCCACTCAGAATACTGGCCCTTTTTTAGCGC
>DLYJ01000079.1 GCA_003447785.1 Treponema sp. | reverse complement strand
CGGTAAAGTCAACTTCGGCACCTTCCGAGCGGCCGATCCAGTTGCGCTGCATTGCCTTAACGCTTTCAGGCCAGTCAAGACCGTCCAGATCTTCAAGAAGGCGGTCACCGTATGCTGTAATTTTTAAAATCCACTGGCGGATAACTTTGTGAGTAACCTGAGCACCGCAGCGGTCACAGTGACCTTCCTTAACTTCTTCGTTTGCAAGACCTGTCAGACAGCTTGGACACCAGTTGATCGGTGTTTCTGCTTCGTAAGCAAGTCCCTTTTTATAAAGCTGGAGAAAAATCCACTGTGTCCATTTGTAATAATCAGGTGTACATGTAATTACGCAGCGGTCCCAGTCATAAGAAAAGCCCAGGGCCTTAATCTGCTGGGTAAAGTGCTCTATGTTCTGGAATGTGGTTGTTGCAGGATGGGTTCCTGTTTTGATGGCGTAGTTTTCTGCAGGAAGACCGAATGCGTCGTATCCCATGGGATGAAGAACATTGTAACCGTTCATGCGGAGGTAACGGCAGTAAATATCAGTTGCGGTATAACCTTCCGGGTGACCTACATGCAGGCCTGCACCGCTTGGATAAGGGAACATATCAAGTACATAACGGCGTTTTTCTTTTGGAAATTTTTCGTCTTCTTTAGCGCGGAAAGTTTTGTTTTCTTCCCAATATTTCTGCCACTTAGGCTCAATATTCTGAAATGGATACATTTTGCAATCTCCTTATAAAGTCCGCGTTAGCGGTCGTGCAGGAGGCACGATATCGCAGTTTTGCCGACGGCAAAATCTGCCCATGATAAAAATTACCAGGGATGTAATTTTTATCACGCCTCCCCAAAATGTTTGTATAGAAGTTAGAATATTATAATGAATTCAATTCTTTCCCTCAATAAGGGCGTTTTCCAAGGGGATTTTCCAAGGGTATTTACCCTTAAATGCACGGGCGTATAAGAATTGAATTATCCTTGAATAATTGTCAAAATTATATAATTGATTATAATATATTGTTGTAAAACATCATGGAGAGTGCAGCATGAAAAAAAGCATCAATTCAATTCTATTAACATCTTTGGCCTGTTTTCTTTTTATTACAGGCTGTGAAAACTTTTTGGACAACAGAAACGTAAAAAATCAGCTTGAAGACGAAATCAACTACGCAAATGCAGAATCAGTTTCTGTAACGGTAGCCCCGGCTGATACAAGCCACGGACAGGTGTCAGATTCAATTACATCCGTAAAGTTGGGCTATCCCTATGAAATTTCTTTTGAAAAAGAGTCCGAAGACAATTTTATTTTTGACAGATGGGCCGCATATATTTATTACGGCACAGAAAACCAGCAGGAGCTTTCTGACGCTTATGCAGTTTTTTCTAATCCCGCAGATCCTAAAAAATGTACGGTTACAATCTTAAAATCAATCGAAACAAACGTGCGTATTGTGCCCGTATGCCACGCCTGGCCAACCTGCGACCTTGTCGTAGCCCCTGAGTCAAACCTTCATGGTACTGTTACCATGTCTACAAACAGTGTAAAGATTGACACGCCTTTTACAGTGGGTTTTGAAATTGACTCCAGTGAATATCATTTTTCCGGATGGCAGGCTTTTTCCAATTACAAAACAGACGGCCAGAACACTCCCCTTGCAGCCAGTATAGTTGAATTTTCCAACAACCAGAACCCCGCTTACTGTGATGTAACTGTACACCAAAAAGTGGAAGGCTTAAGAATTATTCCAGTCTGCTCGGCAATCCCTTCATGTACGCTTAATGTGGCACCGGAAAGTGACGCTCAGGGAAAAGTTACATCTGCTCCAAGTGTTGTAAAACTTGGAAGCACATACACATATCCCCTTACTTTTAAATTGAATTCAGATGACTACATCTTTAAGGAATGGAAGGCTTATTCAAATTACGGAAGCGAAAACCAGACCGAACTTGATGAGACCTATGTTACTTTCAGCGATTCAACAAATGCTTCTTACTGCGTGATTTCTGTACTCAAATCTGCTTCAAACCTGTACATCGTACCGGAATGTATTGCATTTCCTAAGGTTACTTTTAGTGCCGGAACGGGCTGTTCCGTAAATTATGCCGGCGCGCAGAAAATGACTCCTGGAAGTTACATTTCTCTTGTTGTTTCCTGCTCGGAAAGCTATGCATTTGACTGCTTTGGAAAAGCGACCAGCAAAAAAATCGGTACAGTTGTTTTTTATAAAAAAGACGGAACTCCTGCAACAGAAGAAGAGAAAAACGCAATTTTTGAAATTGACACAGAAAACGCTCAGACTCCGGCAGATCTTTCTTCTTCCACATTTAAAATCCGCATAAAAGAAAATTCTGATGTTACACTTTCTGACGGCTGGTCTGTAAAGTTTACTCCTGTAATCCGGCCTTCCCTAAGCTACACTATCCCGTCCCCGAACGAAAAGGACGTTTACCGTACAACCCCTTTAAAACTGTATTTTTCAAAGCCGATGGAAGAATCTACCTTTGCTCCGAAACGTGACGGACAGAAAAACATAATCGGCTACGGTAATGTGGCAATTTACATCCTCAACAGCCCTGTGGAGGAACTCTCAGAAGAAAAAGTCATGACAACAAAGTACTTTTCAAGTCCGACACTCACAGAGGGCAATAAGTGCCTCGGCTACTTTGTTCTTGCATCAGACACTAAGACATGGGTCCCGCCAAACTCCTTTGTACTTGTAAAGATTTCTGGCAGTGTAATGGATGCCGACGGAATTCCATTGGGAAGCGACTACAAACTTCTGTACCAGGTTGGAACTGTAGGTGACAATAAGGGACCTTCAATCAAGGATGCAGAGTTTAAACTTAAAGAACATACCGGCTCACAGGAAAAAAGTGTCACTACAAGTGCATGGACAGGAGATTCTGACAAATCTTCTATCATTACGGATTCTGTAACAGACGGACGCTGGGCATTTACTGTAAAATTTACCGCGGACGACTCAAACACAGGCACTGCAGGTGTGGAAGTGCTTACCGTCACAGAAAGATTAATGTTTGCCGATGCAGGACAAATTTTAAAGGCACCAAATGGAAACACTTACACAGTGCCGGCCGGGGGACTGCAGATTTTTGCCTACGGATACTCAAATACAAAAATTTCATATAACAATAATTATATAGATGACATAAACAAAAACAGTGGAACTGATTTTAACCGTTCCTGCTTCGAAAAAGAAAAATTAGTTTCCATTGATTATAACAGTAAAAATTTTGATTATGAATATGCTTTGCCGTACAACGGAATCCACCAGTTTGAGCTTGGGGCATACGACGTAATTAAAAACTACACCGATAAGGATAAGGCAGAGTATTACTACGCCTACCGTAACTACACACCACCAAGAGTAACAGGTATTACACGGGCTGCAGGTTATAAGGAAGACCCTTATAATCCTAATGATTATAACGTAAAATTAAGCTGGAATGAGCCGGATGATGACTTCTTTAAACATGTTGAAATAACCTGTGCCTATAAAACGGGTACGGAGGTTCATCAGGAAACACCGTTTACTATTAACAGGGGAACAACCTCTTGTTACCTTACTGCGGACGGCAGAAACACAAGTTATACATATACAGTCGTTAGCGTGGATAAATTCGAAAACAGGGTGGAGGCTACGGATACCTACTATCCGGGATTTGTCAAGGTAAATGGTGCAACTGTGAGCGGCGCTGTAAGTAGCTCCAAAGTGTTTACGGGTGGTTCTGTGAAAATCCGGAATATGTACGTGTGTGACCACGAGGTAACTCAGGAGGAATACGAGACGTACTGCTTTTATGGAGGTAGCACTGAATCTGGCTACTTGATGGCTCCTAGCGACAAGCCGCCAATGGAGTTCGGTAATTACGGTATTGGGGATAATTACCCGGCATATTATGTAAACTGGTATGACGCGCTGGTGTACTGTAACCTAAGGAGTATTGCCGAAGGTCTTACACCTGTATACTCAATCGACGGCAAGACTAATCCTGCAGACTGGAAGGACAGGAGTGTAAAAAACTCAAAATACTGCGGTCCTTCAGAGTCTTCAAAAACTAACTCTACATGGGATAAAGTCAGCATGGACAGTTCTGCAAACGGATACCGCCTTCCGACAGAGGCAGAGTGGGAATATACCGCACGCAGTGGAAAGAACGGAATACTTGAAACTTACCCTTACAGTGGAAGTAGTAACCCTGATAATGTAGCATGGTATTACGGTATCTCAGATGGAATTGCCCACGAGGTAAGGAATAAAAATGCAAATACTCTCGGCATTTACGACATGAGCGGAAACGCAGCTGAATGGTGCTGGGACTTGTCCCCGGGTGCTGAAACAAGTCGCATAACTCGTGGTGGCAATTTTCGGGAAGGAGGGCGTACTTGCAGCGTGTATGAAAGAGGTTCTGAACAACAGTATCGACGCAGGTATCCTCATATTGGTTTCCGTGTTGTGCGTAACGCCGACTAAGGCAGGGCGGTAAAACTTCCTTTCCGTGATGAATATCCGCAAGTATCACTCGATTTTATGTCCGGACGCACCGGATTTTTTGCAAAAATATCTCAGCCTTCCCCTTTTGACGCGTCTTAAGGGGATAGGTCTTTTATGCGGGACGGATTTTACCGCCCTGTACGAAAACACCTTTTTTTATTCCCGCTTTGATCACTCCCTGGGCTGCGCCCTGATCGCCTGGAATTTTACCCGTGATAAAAAACAATGTATTGCAAGCCTTTTACACGATGTTTCTACGGCAGTGTTCAGCCACACGGGAGACTTCAGAAAGGGCGATACCCTCAGGCAGGAAGTTACCGAAGGCTTAAATGAGTCGATGATATTGAATGACAGACAGCTTGCAGAACTCCTGGCGCAGGATGGCCTTACACCGCAGCAGGTATGCGACTACCATGTTTATCCTGTCTGCGATAATGAGATTCCGGCCTTGAGTTCTGACAGACTTGAATACATGTTTCCTTCCGGCTGCGCTCTGCGGGAAGGTAAAAATTCCGGGTCTAGTGCGCCTTCAAGTTCAATGGATGATGATTATTTTGATATGGATTCAATCGAACGGTGCTATTCAAATATTAAAGTCCTTAAAAACGAAAAGGGTATTGATGAACTTGGATTTACCGATGGCGATATTGCCCTTGAGTATACCAGAAAGTTTTTGTCCACGGCGATTCTTCTCCAGCACAACGAAAATAAACTTTCCCTCAACATGCTGGGTTCAATTATGAATATGGCAGTGCAGGACGGAGTTTTAAGGGAAGGTGATTTTATGAGCTGTTCCGAAACACAGATTATCTGCGTTCTGGATACTTTTGCTTCAAAAAATACGGATTCAACACTTTCAAAAATGATAAGAACCTGGAGACAGATGAATCACATTGAACATCTTGAATTCAATCCTGGCGAGGGCTTTTACTCCGTTCATCTTGACGTCAAAAAACGCTGGATAAATCCTCTGGTAAAAACCTCTTCTGGCAGCACGGAACGTATCAGCACCTTGAATCCGGAAGCCGCCCGCCTGGTTAAGGAATTTTTGTCCTACCGCGACAGTGCGTGGGGGGCCGTAAAACTTATGTAAAAAATTAAGTCTAGGCAAATTTTATTTTTTCTTATAAAATATATGTTATGGGTGGAATCGATAATAGCAAGAAGTCTGCGGGGGTAAAGTCTCCTGCATCTAAATCAACTGTTAAAAAATCAACTGCCGCTAAGACTGCTTCAGAAAAGAACACAGCGGCTCCTGCAAAGAAAACTGCTGCAAAAAAGCCTGTGGCCGGAATCGATGAAAACGGAACTTTCCGCGCGTGGGACAACGCAAAGACTAAGGCTGCTCCAAAAAAGACAGAAGCCGTAGCTCCCGTTAAGCGCGGTACAACTGCCGAACAGGCCGCAAAAAATCTTGCCGCCGCAAAGGCCGCTGACCCTTCATTAAAATCAGAAGGCAAAAAACTTGCCGCATACGACGACTCTCAGATTAAGCATCTTGATGCCCTTGAACACATCCGTCTGCGCTCAGGAATGTATATCGGCCGCCTGGGTGACGGTTCCAACCCTAATGACGGTATTTACGTTCTCTTAAAGGAAGTAATCGA
>DLYJ01000068.1 GCA_003447785.1 Treponema sp. | reverse complement strand
CGATCCTGCAATAAACTTTGGCGCACAGCTGGGAATCGACTGGATTTCTCTTGCTCTTGCAATGGAAGGTGCATTTGATGAAGCAGCCAACTTCTACACCGGCGCAGAACTCTTCCTGGACAAATTTACAATCGACCTCTACTTTGGAGCAGATTCACTCTTTACTGACGAAGAAGACGACGTAGCATACGGAACAGGAGCTGCTGTTGCATTTGTAATTCCAAACACAAAGTTTGCAGTAAAACCTGAACTGGGCGTTAACTTCTTTGAAAATGACAACTACAGCTTTGCATGGTATGCGGGCGGCACATTCGCATTCGGCCTCACAAATCAGATCGGAATCAACATCTGGTCTTCATTTGCTGTAGGTTCAAGCGACAAACGCTGGGATGATGATGATTATGTAAACTATTCAATTACAAAAGACTGGAACGGCGGTCATATCTTTGACATCCGCCCGTCCATCACTTTGGATTACTCAAAGAACACAACTTTCTCCGCATACTTAAACTACGAAAACCGCAAGGCTTTCGACGGCAAAACACGTAACTGCTGGTCTACAGGTTTGTTCATGACATACATCTTTTAGGGAACTTCGAAAAAATCGCCTTTGGCGATTTTCTGAAGTTCCCTACGAATTTACTCCCAGTCCAAAAAGCGCAAAGTCGCCGCGGACCGGGTCATCTCCAAAGAACTCTTTCATGCAGTCCGTCAAGCGGACTGCATTTTTTATGTTCGCAGAAGGCAGGGCCCCGGAACCGGTCCTCTGCAGAAAGCCGAATTCAACGGATTGCTGAATTACGTGAGTGTCCATAGGCATCAGCAAATCACTTTTTTTATACCAGGCGGACCACAGGCCAAGATCAACGGGAGAGTTATCACGAACCATCCAGCGCAGAAACATATTCAGTTTTTTTGCGGCACCGCCCTTTGAACATCCCACGAGGGCTGTTTTTACAGGAAAGGCGGCGGCAATCACTTCGTGGAGGTATCGTTTTTTATTGTCTTTTTGCCCAATCTCACACTCCCGCTGCCAAGCCGCTTTGTAAAATTCACCCAGGGATGGCGATTCATTTAAAATCTGTTTTACACCGCTAAAAAAGTTATTCATATCAGTAAAGGTAAACATACGGTAAAAAGACCTGTCTGTGCGTGGAAAGTCCTTTTCGTATGCGCCCTGTTTAATCCACATGCATGGAGTTAAGTCTGACTGTCTGATTAGGGAAAGGATAAATTCAATATGGGATAAGATTTGCTCCCGCCTGCCAAAAGCAAGGTTTGCGGATAAAAAAGCCACAACCTCCGCATCGGCAGGAGAAGCCTTGTATAAATGCATGAAGCGGGACGGATCTTTTTGCAGAAAATCCGCCGTTTCATATTTATCCGCCAGTTTCAGAAGAACCGACGGATTCAATTTTTTATTTGTTAAGGATAAATTCAACTCGTCTGTTCTTCCACCAGTTGTCTTTATCTGAACGTGAAACTACAGGCATTGAACCGCCCCGGCCGACTGCACTGAGTCTTGCGCCGTCTACACCGTGTTTCTTGAGATAGTTCTTAACAAATTCTGCGCGTTCCTGGCTCAAAGGTTTGAGAGCCTTTCCGTACTGGGTTGTATCTTCGTTTTCTTCAGTATCAGTTCCGCTGACATTGTTTGCGTGACCTTCGATTGTTACAGTGTAATTCTTGAACTTGTTAAGAATTTCTGCAATACGCTTAAGTACGCGTTCATTGTTTGCTTTCTGAGCGTCAGTGATACCGCCCTTGATTTCGTCAGCAGTCTTGAAGTCAGCCGCGTCTGAACGGAAGATGATTGACGGAACAGCCATCTTAAGAACATCGCCTACCCTGATTACGAGAACGTCTACGCTGATTTTGCCTTCAACTGTGCTTGTCATGCCGAGAGTATCTGTTGCAGTAAATACAAACGGATAATCCATAGCCGACTGAACAAGTTCGCCGTTGTTGCCGCGTCCGTCCCATACGATGCGTTCTGTAATTGTGTTTTTACCTGCAACTGACCAGAAGTTCTTTCCGTTTTCAGGGTCGTTGATGCGGAATGACCAGTTCTTGAGCGGAACTGCGCTGTTACCCTTGAGCTGGATGTAAAGGTCATCGTCTTCGCCGTCGTTATCCGGGCTGAAGTATTTTGGTGCAGTTTTAACGGAAAGCTGCGGAGGTGTAACTGTACAGATAAATGCTGAAGAAACTGCATTTACAGTGTTACCCTTTTCATAAGCAATCGAGAGGTTACCTGTAAAGGCACCTTCTGCAACCTTGCCTTCTCCGTTAAGACCGTCCCAGTTGATTACAGCAGGAAGATTTTTTGAATCTGCACTGGACCACTTTCTGACTGATTTTCCTTCAGGAGTTGTGATACTGAATGCCCATTCGCTGATTCCTTCTGTAAGGCTTGTGCGGATTGTAAACTTCTGAACATCAGCATTTCCGTCAGCATTCGGTGAGAATGCGTCCAGGTCTGCTGTTACATATGCTTTAGTTTCGCGTTTATCAACTGTAATGCCTGTGATTTCTGTACCTGCCTTGTTTCCGGCAGCATCAGTGCTTGCAAACACCATCTTATATGTACCGTCAGCAACCTTGTTACCGTTGTCGTCAGTACCGTCCCAGCCAAATGCAGGAACGCTTCCCTTCCATGAGTATGAGCGTACTGTCTTTCCACTTGAATTGAGAACGGCTGCTGTCCAGAGCTCTTCTTTTGAAGTCTTTGCAGTTACAGGAACTGAATCACGGCTTCCGTCTCCATCCGGAGAGAATACTGTGTATGGAACTGTTACATCGATGCTTGGTGCAACTGAGTCAATTACAAATACCTGTGAAGAAGTTTTTGCTTCTGCACCGTTTGCAGCAACTGTAGAAAGAACTGCAACGTACTGTCCGTCTTCAAGGCGGCTTCCGTCATTGCCAAGACCGTTCCAGCCGATGAATGAAGGAAGAGCGCGTTCTGCACTTTCTTTCCAGACAACAGCACCTTTGGAGTTCTGAATTTCAATTGAATAAGACTTAACGCTTGAACCTGATTTTACGATAGGCGAAAGCTTAACCTGTGTCCTGGCAGGATTGAATGCGGCAGGACTTACTGCAAGGATGAGTTCTGTCTTGCTTGTATCAAGAGAGAATGCTGATTCCTTAATATTTGTTTTATTACCGGCTTCATCAGTTGCGGTAAGTGTATAGCGGTAGTTACCGTCTTTTGCAAGTTTGCTGTCTGCATCAAGACCATTCCATTCAACCTGTTCCGGCAGGAACGAGCCGAATTCAAATGTCTTTACAACTGCACCGTCAGGACCGGTGATTGTACCTGTCCAGTTGCCTACAGGAGCACCTGTTTCGATTGCTGTAACCTGTTTGATTACCAGAGCATCGAGGTTTCCGTCTCCATCCGGAGAGAACATGTTGCTTTCGAGGGAAACCTTGGCTTCAGGACTTGTTGTATCCAGAATGAATACAGGAGACTTGATAGGATCTGTTACAAAGCCGTTGAGGTATTTTGCCACAACCTTTGTTGAATACTGTCCTTCAGGAACGTTTTTTCCGTCGTCAGTTTTACCGTCAAAGGAAATTGACTGAGGAGGATTGTCTGTTCCCTTATATGTGCGGACTGCCTTTCCGTCAACGCCTTCAACAGTTACTACCCATTCAACAAGTTTGTTTCCAGTCTTAGCCTGGTCAGGTGTCGGAATTTTAAGGTCAAAATTAATTGTATCATTTGTTCCGTTACCGTTTGGTGAGAAATATTTTGAACCGGCAAGGGCAATGTTTGTAGCAGGTTTTTCTGCCGAATAAATGATGTTTGTTACACCGGCAGCGTTACTTACGTTACCTGCACGGTCAGTTGCCGTAATTTTATAACTGTAAACACCGTCTTTAACAGGAGTTCCGGCATCGTTTGTACCGTTCCAGTCAAATTTAATCGGTTCACTTTCTGTCCACTTAAATGTGCGTACCGGGTTACCTTCATTGTCGCTGAAGATACCTGTCCACAAGTCTTCCAGAGAACCTGCCTGCTTCAATGTCAGAACAGCCTTTGCGCCTTCACCGAAGATTTTTGCATCCTGTGACGGCTGTGTAAGTTCAATTTCCGGAGCCGTGTTATCAACGATTACAACAAGGGGACGGCTTGATGCTGAGTTACCGTTGTCATCAGTTGCAGAAAATGAATATGTATATTTTCCGTCAGGAGCAACTTCACCGTTGTCCATGATTCCGTTCCATGAAACGGAAGAAGGAATGTCAACTCCCTGTTTTGGAGTAATGAGCTGCTTGAAAAATCTCTTGAATCCCACTTTTGCAGGGCGTTTTTCCTTGTTGCCGATTGTGCGGACAACATTACCCTTTTCGTCGCGGATTTCAAATGCCCATTCGCTTACATAGCGTTTTTCCTTAATCTGGAGAGGAACTTCCAGCACATCCTGTACACCATCATTGTTAGGCGAAATGTAAACAGGACCTTTTTCTGCATAAATGCCTGCTGCAAACAAAACCGCAGCTGAAGTCAGAATTAATTTTTTCATTATTCTTCTCCCCAAAGTATGATTTTAGGAGCTTCCGTATCTTTGAGACCAAGATTAAGAAGTGCACCAACACTTACAGCGTTGATTTTTTTGTACATCTGCTGCCATGCGGCGCTTACAGTCATTTCGCTCTGCTGCCATCCCTTGTTTGTAAGGAATGAACCGTCTTTTGAATTGAACATAAACTTACAGCTTACGCCAACGCTAGGCATAACGTTTTTTGCTCCTTCCGAATACTCTCTTGCGTCATATTCCCAGCCGGAAGCTACATTTACGATTCCGCCGAATACCAGCTGAACACCTGCGTCCAGAACAAAGTTCTGGAATCCCGGAGCACTGATATCTACAGAAGCACCGATTTCAAGTTTTTTGTTGTTGAACAATGTTGCTGCAACACCGGCTTTTGGAGTTGCAAGTGCCGGCCAGTCAGCAGCGTCCGATCCCTTAATACCGTGGTTTGTAGTTTCGCCGTACATTTTACCAAGGTTAAGAAGGGCTGCAGAAAAACGTACATTCTGCATAAATGCAAGGTCCCCGAATACGTAAAGGGCACCCATGTCTACAGCGCCCAACCAGTCTGAATCATAGCCGTAGAACAGACCCACATTGCCGCTCATACCGATTGCAAGTTTGTCCGTAACATCTTTTGCAAAGCTGGCGTTGAAATGAATATTATTTCCTACCTGCATGCGGTCAAACGGAACCCATACACCCTGCAGAAGGAAAGAAGAAACGCCCCATCTTGAAGGGAAAAGGATACCGGCCTGAGTTGCGCCGCCTACAGATTCATTTGAATCAGAACTGTCAAAAAGCATGGTTCCTGCAAGATCAAGAACAATACGCTGTTCAAAAGCAGTAAGAGCCGGATTGTTTACTACCGAAGCCGGAGTTACGCTGAAAATTGCGCCGCCGGCTGACGAAGAGGCTCCGCTCAAAAGTTGTGGTTCAGTGAGGCGCAGAAAATTCTGGCCTCCTGCCGGCGGGTTATAAGCTGCCAAAACAGACACGCTTAACAAAGCCGATACTGTTGCTAAAAGTTTTTTTATCATAACTGGATAAACCTCCGTATAAAGTTATATCAAAAAAAATGAATAACTAAAATAAGATAACTGTAAAAAACATATAAAATATCCTCATCACGGATAATTGTTTTGAGATATTGGATATTCAAAAAAAAGACCCATATGATATTTCTATCATCGGGTCCTGAAAGGCCTCAGAGCAAACACACTAAAACTCTTACTCCATTCAACATTTTTTAAATAAAACTCTCACCAATGCCGTTGGCATATGTAAAATACTTCCCTTAAAAGAAAAGTATTAACAGACTGTTTTATAACACAATACAATTATTACACGGTTTATGAGAGATTTCAACTTTTTGGAAAAAAATAATCAACAATTTTACAAATTCTGTCAGAGTGTTCGTCTGAATTAAAGATTTTGAGATACGCAGATATAAATCTTGACAATACTGTTATATTTGTTCATATTTAAATCATGGCAAATTCTTCTGGACTGTCATTTTTCCAGCGACTGTTTTCATCTCTCTTCAGCGGCAACGATCAGGAAGCAGAAAAACGACGATTACTTAAAGCAATATCAAAAAACCTCTCACGCACAGGATACAAATTTTATAAACATAGTTCAGACCAGATTCTTCCTGCATTTGGAAAATTCTTTTATGACACCTATAAACTTTTGTCTCAGGCACAGCTGTTTTTCCAGGGTCAGCAGAATCCTAACTACTACAAGAATATCGTAATCGACGCCTGCCAGAGCGACAACCAGAAACAGATTTCAGAAAACCTGACAGAAGAATCAATAATGATGGCATCAAAAAGCATGCCGTTCGACCAGTTAAAGGCAAAAATCAAGGCAGACACAGAAGCATACATGTCAGAATTCGACATGGACAAAATCACTAAGACTGACGCTCTTTATACAAAACTTCTTGGCTTTAAGGCACTCTGTCTCTACGACTACTACTTTATGCTCAAAAAATTTGATTCAAGCATTAAGGAAGGGGATTTTAACCGTACTCCAAAACTTGAACCTATTGATGCAGCATACGTGGCAGACGACTTAAAAGACTTTCTTTCAATTGTGTACAGTCTTCCCCTGGATGACGACTGGTCAGACCTCATGGCTTTATTCAAGGCGACAAAAGGTGTAGAACCGGTAAAACCGGGTCAGTGGAATAAACTCGTAAGCAAATTCAGGCAGCTGCGGGACAACAGGGTCTTTGACATGATAATCCAGCTCATTACAAAGGATCCGTCCTACGCAACAGATGTTGCCCTCAAACAGGAACATGTAGTTGAACCTTTCCTTGAATCAATCAAGAATCAGACTTCACAGACTCTGCGCAAGCTTGAAAACGACCAGAAAAATTCAAAAATTGACAGTCTTTTAGTACAGATTTTTAATACAAATGCAGTTGTAATTCTTAAAAATTATACGGAACAAAACAGTTCAACATACGAAAAACGCAACCTGGGAAAATTCGATTATGCCCGCCCGCTTAACTACATGAAGGCCTTTTTAATTGAATTTGTAAAGCGTGATGTCCGCGAATACTCGGATCTTGTTTTAATCCGCGGCAAATGGACAACAGTTCCTGTAAGCAACCAGATGAGCGATGACTACCACATGATGCTGGATCTTTCGGATACGATAACGTCCTTTGACGACAAAATGAACGAGGACGCCGAAATCGGTTCAAAACTTAAAACACTGCTTCCGCGCTCAGACCGCGACCGTGAAGCAAACAATATCATTCACACCACATTAAAAGACGTAAATTCTGTTGCAAAGGAATATCTTGTAAACGGAACCAAGGCCATGATTTCTTACGCAAAGACGCTCAAGATGCTCATCGAAGACCATCAGAAGCCAAAGGGTGAATTAATCATGAACTGGAAGGAACTGGACCGCTACGCAGAGCACCCTGTTCACCAGCTTGGTGTTGAAGTTTACAAAAAGATTTACCTCTTTGTTAACCTCATGCAGGGTCTCCTGTAGTTCAATTTTTTAACGGCGTTTAATAATTCTCTCAGAAAGTTTGGTTCCTGCAAACTGAATTACAGCAACCATTACGATGATTACGATTACTGAGCTGACCATGACATCAGTGCGGAATCTCTGGTAGCCGTAACGGATTGCAAGGTCACCGAGACCTCCGCCGCCCAGCGTTCCTGCCATTGCCGAGTAGCTGATTAAGTTGATAATGGTAAGCGTGATTCCGCTGACTACCGAAGGAAGAACTTCCGGCACGAGCACTTTACTGATAATCTGCCAGTTTGTCGAACCCATTGCACGGGCCGCTGTAATTACGCCAGGATCGATTTCAATAAGGCTTGTTTCGATAACGCGGGCAACAAAGGGAGCGGCCGCAATGGAAAGAGGAATAATTGTCGCCGCAGTTCCGATAGCCTTGCCAAGAATTGCCCGGGTCATGGGAAGAAGAACAATCATCAGAATTACAAACGGGAACGAACGCAAAACGTCAACGATGCGGCTAAGTACAAGGTTAAGCACCTTTTTTGGCATAATTCCGGTCGGGCCTGTTACAAAGAGCAAAACTCCCAGAGGAAAACCGATTATTACAGAAAACAAAGTGGAAAAGAAAACCATAATCAATGTTTCTACAGTAGACTGTCCTACAAGACTAATTATCTGATTCATTTTTTTCTACTCCTACACCGTTTTCCCTTAAAAATTCTATTGCTTTTTGAATTTCTGCTTCATCGCCGATAAAATCGATTAGCATTGCACCGACTTTGTCACCCTGCACCGACTGAATTCCACCAGCACGGATATTGTATTCAATATCAAATTTTTTTGCTGTCCGGCTCAGCAAAGGCATGTCAGTTTTGTCGCCGTAAAAGCGAAGATAATAATTTCCGCCGTCATTACTCCAGCGTACAATATTATCGCCTTTCTCAGCTTCTTCTTCGGGAGCAAGATGGTTGATAAAGTCTTTTGTAACGGGCGACTTTGGATTCATAAAGATTTCCTTAACGGTTCCCTGTTCAACAATCCGGCCTTCGTTTACAACTGCGACCTGGCTACAGGCGTCCCGAACAACTTCCATCTGGTGTGTAATCATAACGACTGTCAGGTTCATCTGTTTCTGAATTTTTCTGATCAGATCAAGAATCGACTGTGTTGTTTTGGGGTCGAGGGCGCTTGTTGCTTCGTCACAAAACAGAATATCAGGTTCGTTTGCCAGAGCGCGGGCAATTGCAATACGCTGCTTCTGACCGCCGGAAAGCTGGCTGACAGGAGACTTAGCCCTGTCACTCAGTCCGACAAGTTCAAGCAGTTCCTTTGTGCGCTGTTTGATTCTGGCTTTTGGAGTTCCGGTAATTTCCATCGGATATGCAATGTTCTGTTCGGCATTTCTTGAACTGAACAGATTGAAATTCTGGAAAATCATTCCGATACGGCGACGGCGTTCAATCAGGGCCTTACCTTCAAGGTTGTCGACACGTGTTGAATCATACCACACTTCCCCGGAATCAGGCTTTTCCAGAAGACTAATCAGGCGAACAAGAGTGGACTTTCCTGCCCCGCTCTTTCCGATAATTCCAAATATTTCATTGGATGGAATATTCAGACTAACATTGTTTACCGCATGTACGGAAACAGCGTTATCCGACTCGTATAACTTATCGAGATTCTTTAATTCAATTTTCATAGCTAATTCAATACTGAGTCTACAAGTTTTTTGAACTCTGCGTCAATTGCAACGTCTTTTTCGCCCGGCAGTCCCTGAATGTGGAAGGTACCGTCTTCGCTCTGTACAATCGCATTTGAATTATCGGCTTCGAGATATTTGATGTTGTTATTGTTTTGGGCAAGTCCCGCAAAGAGGAACGGATTACTTGCGTAGTCGTTGTCGAGGCTTTCGATTTCTTCTGCGTCTTCAATTTCTTCCTCAACTGGGGCGTCTTCTTCAGCAGGAGTTTCTTCTTCAGCAGGAATTTCTTCTTCAACCGGGACATCTTCTTCAGCAGGGGCGTTTTCCTCAACCGGGGCGTCTTCTTCAGCAGGGGCGTCGTCCTCAAACGAGGCGTCTTCCTCTGCAGGAGCGTCTTCTACAGCAGGAGTTTCTTCTTCAACCGGGACATCCTCTTCAGCAGGCATTTCCCGTTCTGAGTCAGCGTCTTCTTCCTGAACAATGTCTGAGAGAGGAACATCTTCAACAGGAAGTTCTGGCTCTTCTTCCTCCTGGGCAGGAGGCTGTTCATCAAGGAATGAGAAGTCCATCGGGCCTGCGGCAAAACTTTCAACGTATTTTTCGTCTTCTGGTTTAACCGTCTGCTCAGGCAGCGGCGAACCGAATTCCTGTTCTTCTTCTATTTCATCGTTATCAACAGGACGCGCAGACGGCTCTGTGTTTGCGTTATCGGCAAACTCCTGGAACTCTTCTGTCATGTCTTCCGCATCAAGGCTCTCAGGAACCGCATTGGCAGGCTCGGCTTCTTCTATCGGCTCTGCG
>DLYJ01000099.1 GCA_003447785.1 Treponema sp. | reverse complement strand
ATCTGTTCCTTGTGTGTATCGATTACGAAGATAACTCCAGGGAGTTCCTTCATTTCTTTGATACCGCCGAGGTTCTTTGTAAGTTTTGCTTTTTCTTTGAGAAGACCAGAAACTTCTTTCTTTGTAAGGTTATCAAAAGTTCCGTCGATTTCCATCTTTTCGATTTTCTTAAGTCTCTGGAGTGATTTTTTGATAGTAGAGAAGTTTGTGAGCATACCGCCAAGCCAGCGGTTGTTAACGTAGAACATGCCGCAGCGTTCAGCTTCTTTCTGAACAGCCTGCTGAGCCTGTTTTTTTGTACCTACGAAAAGTACAGACTTTCCTGAGGCAACAATTTTGCGAACAGCTTCGTAGCTGTCTTTGATAGCACCGATTGTTTTCTGCAAATCGATGATGTGGATACCATTACGTTCTGCGAAGATATACTTCTTCATACGTGGATCCCAACGCTTAACCTGATGACCGAAGTGTACACCAGATTCAAGCAAACTCTTCATGGTTACAACTGCCATAAAGTGTCTCCTTCACCGGAAAAATTACAATCTGCGGATATTTTATCCGTGTAATTTTCCACCGAACTCTGTTACTCGTGACGCATACGCGCCCGGAATATTTACGAATCTTATGGATAATACCTACGGTCCTTCCATAAGTCCGACAGAACTATTCAAGAATTGAATAATTCTGTTCTTTTAACATATCATAAAGTTCAAAGATAGGCAAGCCTACTACGTTTGAGTTTGTGCCTTTAATCTTTGTAATAAAACAACTTGCAAGCCCCTGAATTCTGTATCCGCCTGCAGCCCCATGCCATTCGTCAGTGTTTATGTACCAGTTGATTTCTTCGTCTGTCATTTTGTTGAATGTAACTTCCGTTACTGCCGAACGGTTGCTTACGTAGTGCAAATCGCTGTTAAAAAGGGCAAGCCCGGTTATTACTTTGTGGGTTTTTCCCTGGAGGGCCTTTAAAAATTCAAATGCTTCTGACTGGTCCTGTGGTTTTCCGTATATTTTTTTGCCCAAAATTACCATTGTGTCAGCCCCTAAAATCCAGGGGTACTCGATTTCAGGCGGAAGAGAACGTGCAACGGCGTTTACCTTCCGGGTTGCAAGGTACTCTGCGGCTTTTTCCAGCGGAATGTCCTCAGGAAGATCTTCGTCACAGTTAGGAATAATTACCTTAAAAGGTATATTCAGCATTTTCAGGATTTCCTGCCTTCTCGGAGATGAAGAGGCTAAGATTATAGGTTCCATCTAAATAACCCCCAGCAATCAAATGCCTTTTTAAAAAAAATAAACGGCATTTCTAGAGATTTTATAGAAATGCCGTTTTTTTGGGTATATAAATAACTGATTATTATTTAGCGTTGCTCTTGCTTGAAGAAGAAGAGCTAGAACCCTGAAGTTTTTTGAGAAGTTCAAGAGCGCGTGTGCGTACAGGAGTTACATAATGATAGTTTGTAGCAATCTGTCCAACAGCCTGAATCATTGGACCCTTGTTTTCTACAGTGTCCTGGATTTTTTCAAATGCAACGAGAACTTCCAGGGCGAGTGAAGAAGTAGGGTTGAGAACCGCATTCTTTTTCTGAGCCCATGCGATAGTTTCTGAAACTTCGTCATTGTTGTTGATACCGATTTCTCCCAGGGAACGGATGGCAGCAGTGATAACCATTGGTTCGTTGTCTGCAAGAGCGATTTTGCACAATGTATCTTTTGATTCTTCTGTCTTTACATTTGCAAGAATATCACATGCTTTTGCGCGGATATCAGGAAAGTTGTTTACGAGACGGCCGTTTGTGCGGGCCTGGCTTGTAATACCTTCACCTGCGAGAGAGTCGAGGGCCTTCATCATGTCTGGTGTGGCACGACCTTCGTTAACTGCGTTTTCCAGGTACTGGAGAGCAACAAGTTTATTGTCTCTTTCTTCTGAATTTGCAAGTTCAGTAATAACAACGTCTTCTACGCTGCTCAGGTATTCGCTTTCTACAGATGCTTCGTTTGATTTGCTCTGTGCAACGGCAGCAAATGAACACATCATTACTGCAAGACCGCAAGCGATATATTTTGTCGATTTCATTAAAATCCCCCTTGGATATACTTTAATAATCGGTAAAAACCCGGATAATATTTAAAAAATTATAATTTATTAATGCTTAAAAAGCAATTATTTTTATGATTTAGCCTTCAATTTCAGAAAGGTGAACTGCCCAGTGACCGTTAATCTTGTTGAAGAAGTAGTAAACCAGGGTCTTTTCTTCTTCAGTTTCCGTAGCGTCTTCAACCACCTGAACTGCTTTTACGTAAGTGTCGGAAACGTAGCGGATTTCCGTAACATCCCGTCCGGCACGTGCAGGAACAAATACGTATTTAAAGTAGTCGTGAAGGTTATTGAGGCGCAGTCCTTTTACAGGAAGTTTGCTCTGAGCCTTTCTCAGGTTTGCAGGTTTAGACCAGTATTCTTTTGATTCATCATCAACATATAAAAGCCATGACTGATAGTCAAAGTCTTTCATGATTGAATTCATCTTGGTGATAATGGAAATGATTTCTGCCTTGTCGGCTTCGAAGGTGTCTTTTGAAACAGTAACATTTCCGACAGAGCGTGAATATTCATCATTTACAGGTTTTGTTTCTGCTGAAGGAGCACTCTGTTCAACAACAGCATCCTGAGCAGGAGCCGGTTCAACCTTTGTAGAACCGCATGATGCGAAAAATAAAGATGACATAACAGTCAACGAAATAATAAATTTAATTCTTTTCATATTTAGAATATACATCACTTGCCCCGTTCAGTCAAACTGTGGTACAAATAAAAAGGAGGCACGACCGTTAATTCGGTAATAAAAAAACAAATTGACAACAGCTGTTTTTCCGGGAACATTTGATCCGCCCACATACGGACATTTAAATATTATAGAAAGAGCCAGTAAACTTTTTGACCAGGTAGATGTCGTTGTGGCAGTAAATCCTGGCAAAAACTGTTTATTTGACGCAGAAGAACGCACAACCATGATTAAGAAACTGGTTGAACCGTTCCAGAACGTTACTGTGCATTCGTGGGATAAGCTCATAGTTCAATATGCAGAGCAGAGCGGTGCCAAGGTTTTAATCCGCGGAATCCGAAATGCAAATGACTTTGGATATGAATTTGACCTGTCACTGATGAATCATAATTTGAATTCAAATATAGAAACTTTATTTATACCCACAGAAACACGCTTTGTACTGGTCAAGTCAAGTTCAATTAAGGAACTGGCCCAGTTTGGCGGAGATGTGAGCGGAATGGTCCCTCCGATTGTACTGGAAGCCTTAAAAAAGA
>DLYJ01000210.1 GCA_003447785.1 Treponema sp. | reverse complement strand
ACCGGGCGCAGGAGAAAAGTATGAAAAAGTTATTCTCATTGTTATTATCATTGATTATGGTATCAGGTCTGTTCGCTCAAAATGCAAAATCAGCCGGTATTACTGACAGCGATGTTAAAAACTGGGCAAAAAATTTGAATCCCATCGTATGTGAATTACAGGCCCTTGGTGTCTGGTCAAACGATTCAATTAATGCGTCTCAAAAGCAGAAAGCATCTGTCGACGGCGTTTTGAACAAATATGGAATCAGCGGTTCAAACTGTATAGAAAAATTCCAGTCAATTAGTTCCTGCGCTGTTGCTGTCTGTGCAGCCAGCGAGATTGATGCCCAGTCTGCGGCCATGCTCAAGGCAATGGGAATGGATCCCACGGCCGAGTTAAAGAAAAACCTCAATTCAAAGGATTATGCAGTTGTAGAAGCTAACTCAAAGGCTGTTGTAAAGGCTTATAAAAACCTCGACACATCCAGTTTAGATAATGCAGGTTCAAGCACTGCCAGTGAAGATTATTCTTACGGGGACAAGGATCTTGCTGATCTATACAGCCGCCTTGGAAATGCCTTTTCACAGGCTGCGGCAGAAAATGAAAGCGATGAAGAAGTTCCTCCTGAACATGCCCAGGCAATCAAAAAACTTTACGAGCAGGTGAGCCGGGCTAAGGGTGACTCTGGTTACATTTATAAGACAAAAAAATCTGCTTCAAAGTATAAGAAAACAAACTATAAAAAAGGAACTGTTATTTCTCTTGAACGATATACACTCAACTGGTCTTTTGATTTAGACAGAAAAAAAGCAAAGCTTGATTTTGCCTGGGGTAAGGATAAAAAGACAATTAATTACACAATCACTTCTGTTGAGTATTACTATGTTAAGGATGGTTCTGATATGGGCGGCGAATCAAAGGAATATGTTGTAACAACAAAAGAAGGACCTGTTTTCCATTTCTTTGTTGAATGGGATTTTTCAGGAAACCAGTTTAAGAAACAGATAAGTATTAAGGGTGTAGACTTTAAGAATGTACCTGATTATGAATACTCCACATGGTCTGATTATACAGGTGATTGATTATTCCGGGTCGCTCCATCACCACAGAGGAAATTAATTGAAATTCATTCACACGGCGGACTGGCATCTTGGCAACAGGATGTACGAAATTGACAGAAATGACGAGGCCAGAGCTTTTCTGGTCTGGCTTAAAGAACAGATTATTGCGACCGGAGCAGATGCTCTGGTGATTGCGGGCGATATTTACGACAAGATAAACCCGCCTAACGAAGCCAAAAAGATTTTTCATAACTTTCTGGCGTCGATTCAGGGAACATGCTGTAAAAATGTTTTTGTTACAGGTGGAAATCACGATTCCGGAGACCTGCTGGACAGCGAAAAACAGATTCTTTCCTCATTGAATATTCACGTGGTGGGCCAGGTAAGCAATATTACCCCCGAAGACATGGTGTTTGAAGTTACTGGCAGCGACGGCAAAGCGACCGGTATTTGTGCGGCCGTTCCCTACGCTGACGAAAGTGAACTTCGTAATTATTTTGACGGAGATGCCGAAGACGGAACTTTTTCTGATCTTGCATACGGGGCCCTCTACTCCAGAGTGCTTGAAGCCGCAAAAAAACTCCGCGGCAATCGTCCGCTCCCCATCATTGCCACCGGTCACCTTTACGCCGCCGATCTTGAAGGACGCCGTAAAACGCTTAAAGAAAATGACAGGTGCGACGATGGAATCCGCTCTCTCGATGTTGTGGGAAACCTGGGCACGGTTTCTGCGTCAGTTTTTCCGGAGGAATTTAATTATGTTGCCCTGGGCCACATTCACTATTCAACGACGGTGGGAGGAAACAAAAATATTACCTATTCAGGCTCACCCTTCGTGATGGGTTTTGACGAGACAAATATTCCGCGCTATGTAAATCTTGTAGAAATTCAACAGGATAAAAATTCAACTTCAAAAATTGAATTCAACACGGCTGTGTCCAAAATACAGGTTCCCCAAACCATCATCTTTAAGCGGATTTTCGGAAACTGCGCAACTGCACGGGCCGAACTTGAAAAATTCATTAAAAATCCGCCGCAAAAGGAAACTTATATCGAAATAAATTATCTTCCAGAAAGCGGAATTGATATTCATTACCAGCTGGAAGACCTGATTGCAGAACTTCCCCGAAATGTTAACGTTGTAAGCTGGAAGCTAAAAACTTCTGAGGACGTCCTGAAATACGGTCTGCCCGAAGTCGGAATGGACGAACTTAAAAGTTTTAACGAAGAAGAAATTTTTAAACTTCTGGTCAAGGCAAAAAGCCCCAATATGAGCGAACAGGAAATTGATTCAAGAATTGAACGCCTTCTTCCTCTTTTTATGGAAATTGCAAACGGTCAGTTTAACGGAGGCGGAGAATGAGAATCAAAAAAATTGAAATAGAAAACCTCAACTCGCTCCAAGGCTACTGGTCAATCGATCTTGAACACCCGGACTACAAAAAAAATCACGATTTGTTTGTCATTTGCGGCGAGACCGGAGCCGGAAAAACGACTATTCTTGACGCAATTACGCTGGCACTCTACGGACGCACTCCGCGCCAGTCTTCCCTTTCCAGCGAAAATGAACTTATGACGCGCCACACCGCACACTGTCTTGCCCGGGTAACTTACGAGTGCCGGCGGGGAACCTATGTTTCTGAATTCAGCCAGCATAGGGCCCGGGAGAAATCTGACGGAAAACTCGTTGCCGCGACCTGCCAGATTACAAATCTTCAGACCGGCCAGGTTCAGTCGGGTCTGGCAATTGCTTCCCTCAAAGCTGCCACGACAGAAATAATTCAGCTGGATTACGAGCAATTCTGCCGGTCGATTATGCTTGCCCAGGGTGAATTTGACAGTTTTATCCGGGACGGTTCAAGCAGAGGAGATTCGGAGCGAAACCGTGCGCAAATTCTTGCAAAACTCAACGGCACTGAAAAATACAGGCAGATTGGAGCTGCAATCTGTGACAGATGGGCTCTAGAAAAAAAGAAGCTCGACGATTTAAAGGAAAAAAAAGACAGTCTCAAGGCGCTTTCTGCTGAACAAATTGAAGAATTCAACAATAAAACAAAGGAACTTACGGCTGAAGTTCAAAAATTGAATTCTGCTGCGGACCAGATCCAGACCCAGCTTACATGGCTGGAACAGCTTTCTGCCTTAAAGGAAAAGGAAGAAAATGCAAGGAGCTGCAGGCAAGACGTTGAACAGAAAATTGCCGCCTTTGCACAGTCCGAACTTATCTTAAAAAATGCGGACAAGGCAAAAAACTGTAAGGCAGCCTGGACTGAGTTTAAGACTCTGGACGATGCACAGACCACGCGGGAAATTCAATTAAAAAGCCAGAAAGAATCTCTTATTGAAATTGAACAAGCTTTTGTTGAATCCCAGGAAGCAGCCGTAAAAGCAAAAAAATCTCTTGAAGAGTTTGAAAAATCACTTTCTGAGCAGCAGAAAATCTGGGAAGAAGTTACAAAGCTCGACGCCAAAATCGATCCTGTTTCACAAAACCTGGATAAGGCAAGCAAACGAAAATCTGATGCAGAGAAAAATCTTAAAAATGCACAGGAAAAACGCAATAAGCTGTCCCAGAGCGAAATATCGTTAAAAAAAGAACTGGAAGACTCAGTAAAATATATAGAACAAAACAAGTCTGATTCAACACTTTCTGAAAAAATTGCCGTTTTAACGCAGGATTCAAAACTGTTAAGCGATAACGAAACTAAACTCCAATCTATCACTAAGCAGATTGCAGGCCTTGAATCTAAAATTTCAGATTGGGAAAATGAACTTGCAGCCCTTGATTCCGACGACACTGAGCTTAACAATGAACTCAAAACCCTTGTTTCAAGCGAATATGTTTCGGTGGCAAATTTGATTCAGGCGACGCTTGAAAAAGGAAAACCCTGTCCTGTCTGCGGCTCTGTTGACCACCCGTTCTGCGATAGCGCCTTTAATTCTTCGCTCACAGCGGCCACTTCAAATGACAATCTGGCGGAACGAATCACCGCCCTGAACAAAAAAATTGCAGAAGTTCAAAACCATAAAAATGAATTGAATAATGAACTTACTGTAATGCAGGCTGATCTGAACAACTTCAGAAAGCAGCATAAGGAACTTTCTGACCAGATTCAATCAGTAAAGGATGGAATCAACAAAATCCTGGACCTGTGGAATTTAAGTCTTTCAGAAACAATGGACGCAGAAACTGCAATTTCTGAACTTGAAAAACGCTCTGAACTTTACAAAACCGTTGAAGACAGAGCCGGCCGGACAGAAAAACTGCTTGCAGAAACCCGCCTGCAGCTTGATTCTCTGAAAACAGATGAACTCCAGAAGTCTCTTACCGAAGAAACGGCAGAAGTTCAAAAACTTAAGGAAGAACTTGAATCTCTTCAGAAGACGCGGACTGAGATTTTTGGCGAAAAGCTTGTACAGGAAGAAAGGGAGCAGTTCGACACACAGCACGCGCTTTTAAAAGAAGCAAAAGAAAATGCCGAAAGCGCTTACAATGAAAATTCAACAGATAAAAATAATGCCCAGGAGAGGATTAAGCTTTTAACTGACCAGATTTCTAAAGATGAACCAAAACTTTCTCAGTCAAAAAAAGAGCTGGACGAGGTTCTCAGGAAAAACAGCTTTAAGGACGCAGATGAATTCAATAAATGCTTTGTGGAAGAAAATGAACTGGAGCAGCTGCGCGCACAAAAGGATGAACTTGCACGGCTTGATTCAGAAACTAAAGCAAATTTAAAAACTGCCATTGCTGAATATCAGGAGCATTCAAAAAAGGCGCTCACCCAGAAAACCCTGGAAGAACTGGAAAATGAAAAAGAAGAAATTACAGAGCGCCAGACCAGCGCAGCCGGAGAAATAGGTGCGATTCAACAGACGCTTAAGAGTAACGAAGAGCAGGCAAAAGAAAACCAGATAATTATCAGGGAATATGAGGCTGCAGCAGAAAGCTTTACCTTGTGGAATGAATTAAAAGATATTATCGGTGTTAAAGACGGTTCTGACTTTGATGTATTTGTTCAGGGGCTGGCTTTTAAGAACCTGATTATCAAGGCAAATCAGTATCTTTTTGGAATCAGCGGAAAGTACACCCTTGTTCAAAAGGATGATTCGGTAAGTTTTATGGTTCACGATATAAACTATCCTGATTCAAAAGAAGACAGGCCTGTTTCCAACATGAGCGGCGGCGAAAAATTTATAATCAGTCTGTCCCTTGCCCTGGGAATCGCAGAACTTGCCAGCCAGAATATACGGGTTGATTCGCTCTTTCTGGACGAAGGCTTTGGAACACTCAGCGGAGACCCGCTCACCGAAGCAATCAACGCCCTCAAGCGCCTCCAGAACTCGGGCAAAATGCTTGGAATTATCACTCACGTCGACGCAGTTATCAACGAGTTTCCTCAGAAGATTGAGGCCGTCAAAAAAGCAGGCGGCGTGAGTGAGCTACGCGGCTCTGGAATTACTCACAGATAACCGGAACCTGGTCTACACCTTAAACTTGTGAACTTCTGTAGTAAGTGAAGCGATGCTGTTTTTAGTGTCTTCGGTCAGTTCGTTTACTGTGGCAACTGCCTCGGTAATCTGATCTGCACCGGTTGCCATTTCGGTCATACCGCCGCTGATTTCCTGGGTAATTACGTTCATGTTCTGAGCTTCTTTGGTAATCTGTCGGCTGCCTTCAAGCATTTCGAAAGAGCTCTGCTGAACTTTTTTGGTAATGTCGTTGATTATACCTATTGAATCCATTACCTTACGGCTGTTGGCAGTCTGTTCTTCCATCGTCTTGAGGATTGTCGATTCCTGTTTTGAAACAACACCTACTTCTTTTTCAATGAGATGGAATTTTTCAACTACTTCCTGAGCATGTTTTGTTACATCTTCAATCGAAACTGTAATTTTTTGAAGGGCAGCTTCAATTGTCTTTGTCTGCTTGGTTGAAGATTCTGCAAGTTTACGAACTTCTGCTGCTACAACGGCAAACCCCTTACCGCTTTCGCCGGCATGAGCTGCTTCGATTGCCGCGTTCATGGCAAGAAGGTTTGTTTCTTCGGCAATGCTTTGAATAACGGCACTGATTTCACGCAGACCCTGGGATTCAACCTGAACTTCTTCAATCGCACCTGTAATCTGCTGCAGCGCAATTTTACCCTGCTCTGAAGTGTCTGAAAGGTGCATGATGTTTTCGTTGTTTTTTGTCAAAGTTTCTGTTGATTCTTCAATATGACGGATTAATTTGCCGATTTCTGATGAAGAATCGTTGATGCTTGCCGACTGTTCCTTGATGAGCGAATTAAGCCTGTCGATTCCGGCAGAAATCTGTTCCATAGTGCTGCTTGTTTCTGAAACACTTGCACTCTGATTGATAGTCTGGTTCTGAATACTCTTAATGTTGGCAGAAATCTGATTGATTGCGGCCGCTGTTTCTGTCATATTTGAAGCAAGGTTGCTGCCGCAGCTTCCGAGATTCTGCGACTGTGTCTGAACAATACTTACGAGATTTCTGATTTTTGAGAATGTTTCGTTAAAGTATTGTGCCATAAGACCGATTTCGTCCGCTGAATTAACTTCAATACTTCTGGTAAGGTCTCCCTCTCCTTCGCTGATATCCTTGAGAATTGCAACAACGCGTTTAATCGGCTTAACGATTCCCATGGAAATTATGATTCCAAGAACAAATAAAATGATGGTATCAATAACACTGATGATTCCCGTGCGGGATACAAGGCCTTTTGAGTCGGAAGCAATTGAATTAATATTGCCTACCAGCATTGAGCTCAAATCATCAACAAAAGCCGTTACGAGTTCATCAATTTTTTCTGCATACGGGTCAAATTCTTCCATAATTTTATTGCCTTCTGCAGGTCCGTATTTAATGTAAGCATGAGCCATTTCCTGACCAATGGCATAATAACCGTCAAAGGCTTTCTGCATGGATTCAAGGGAAGCAACTTTTTCACTATCATTATGACTTTTATAGAAATCCTTGAATTCATTTACAATTGCGGTAAATGCTTCGGCATGCTGCTTTGCTTCGTCAAAGCCGTCATCATAGCCTGGAGCCCCGCGGGTAGCTGAAATATCAGTAAGCCACTGCTGTACCTGAATTACATGCAGCTGCAAATCTTTTGCCTTGAGTGTGTTTGGGAGAATCGTACTATCTACATACTCTGCCTTAGATGAAAAACTTTCGGATGAACGGATAATAATAAAGGTAAGAATCACGATAGCAAGAACCGCAATGATATAACCGCCTAAAATTTTTGCGAATAATGAACCTCGCCGTTTTAATTCCATATTGTGTACCTCTGGAAAAATTTGGTGTATCCCGAAATTCTAACATAAATAATATGAAAAACCATATTCTATTTAAAAAGTTATAATTACGATGAAAGGGCTGTTTTCTGTACCTGAGTTTCGCGGACGGCACTGTAAAGGAGAATGATGCTTACGCACACAAGCTGACAGGTATAATAAAAAATTGACGGATAAACCGAGTTTTTACCGGTAGAAAGGAGCCTCTCAAGGATTGGTTCAACAAGGAGAAGAACATCGCGGTAAATTTTATTGGCAACAAAAAAACTGATTCCAAATACTAAAAGCCCTGCAACGGCAAGAATCAATATCACATACGGTCCGCTTACAAGAGTTCCCAGCAGGCGGATAAAAGCCTTTACTGCGGCCAGAACTGCAAGGCAGGCCCGCCGTGCAAATGACAGAGCAGAATTTTTGGGCGGAATATCCATATTCAAACGGTGGCGGGCAAAACGAATCAATTGAATCAGAAGAACTGCCGCCCCAAGAATTGAAAAAACAAAGACGATAAACCGCGCGGTATCGTTTATCAGGAATGTTGAATCATAAATGTTGTCCGAAAACAAATGATAAAGGAAGATTTTGATTAAAAAAAGCATTATCCCAAAAAAGATGAGTACCAGGGGCCGCTGGGTGTTGAGCTGAGGCATCCTGAACGGGCGCGAAAATAACTGATTAAAAAAACTCGAACCTAGCACGAGCAGAACTATAAACCATTCCACATAGCCGATTCCGCTCTCGCTCAAAAGTATTACGTTGTACCATGCCGAATACATAAAAAAATATCCGGTGAGCATTCCCACACCGCCTGAAGAGCCGGCACTGATTTCAAATGTCCACACATTGTAAGCGTGCAAAAACCCGAAAATTACAAAAACAACGATTTGAGGAAAGAGCGTTACGTTCAGCTTGATGTAGCCGTTCTGCGCATACAGCGACGAAAGGGTAAATACCACGAAAGAAATTGCCAGGGTTAAGGCGGCGTCACGGGTGTTTTTCAGCTTTTCGATTGAATTCATTTTCTTTTCCCCACCTTACAAAAGATTGTCCCGTGTAAAAGGCTGTATCCGGTTCTGCGGGAGCCAGCCCTTTCCCTTTGGCTTGATTCTGAGCACTTCCCGGGCGGTTTTGAGGTAGTTTCCCTGCTCACTCATGGCTCCGTTTACGCCAAAGTCATTTTTGTACGCATCAAGATAACGGTCGATCTGTTCCTTTAAGAGCGCGTAGTCCAGCGGTTTTGCGGCACTTTCGTAACAGGCGTACACGTACAGGCAGATTACATTGGCGCTGTGCTTGTCCAGCGAAACCCTGCCGCTTACAAAATTGTCGATATATGCCTTGTAAACTGATTTTTGTGTTTTTTGTTTTTCTATTGAATTAACATTCTGGATAAAATAATAGGGAACGATTGCGGCGCGTGCGGCCGACTCATCATTTTTTTCCTTTTTAAAATATTCCTTTATCACGGGGCTGTTAAATATAAAGGTTCTTGTGTCGATTGATGTGGTAAAACCTTTTTCTTTTTCAATTGAATAACGATGGAAGTTTTTAAAGTCCGCCATGTACTGTTTTACAGCCGGTGGTACTGTTGAATTAAAATCCAGCGCGTCTATATCAAGCATTGCCGCAGGAATCCGGCCGAGATATATATTTTGAAGAATGTTCAGGACAGGATTGTCGCCTTCAATCTGTCTGCTGATACCTTCCTGCTGAATGCCTGTAAAAGAAGTTTCGGATGCAATCATTTCTGCAAGTTTGTAACAAAAGAATGCGGCGCTCAATGTACACACCAGAACGCAGAGAGCGATTTGAAAAATGAGAAATCCTTTTTTGTCTTTACCTTTAGACAATTCGTCCATACATAAAGTTTAACGGACTTTGTCAGATTTGCAAGTGGGAAAAAAGAACAAAAAAACCGTGACGGCATCCGGTACCGGCACGGTTTTTACTAAGGTTAATCAGCTTTTAGGCTGCTGTAATTGCAATGCGTTTTGGAGAAGCGAGGGCTTTTCGTGGCATTGTAACGGTAAGAATTCCGTCTTTTACATGGGCGCTCAGATTTTCGCTGTCAACATCTTCCGGCAGAGTAAAGCTACGGGTAAACTGCATTGCTGAGCGTTCGTGGATGAGCCACTTTGCGCCGTCCTTTTCTTCTTTCTTTTCGTCCTTTTTATCTTCTTTCTTGGAACTGATTGTCAGAACGTTCCTGTCGAGTTCAATATCTACGTCTTTGTCGCTCATTCCAGGAAGATCCATTTCCAGCTGGTAGTTGCCTTTTTCTTCTTTGACATCTACTCTAGGAGTATGGAACGCCTTTGTCAATTTAATTGATGGCATCAGGCATCCATCATAACCAAAATCGTTAAATAAGTCGTTAAAAAGTGAAAGTTCGTTCATATCATACCTCCTGTGAACTTAATTTTCATTAATAATAATGCAAAAACCGTGCCAACTTTTTAAAAACGAAAAAAACACCTTTTTTAAGCCAAAAAAATACCCTCTGCCGTTTTATAAAACAACCAGAGAGTATTTCTGTCCATGTGAATTAAGTTTTGTTTCAAAAGTGGGTCAATTTTACACAGTCGGTGTGTTAATTTGATGCAAAATTGGGGTGTTTTGGGTGGTATCGCACTCCCAGTGAAGACTGCCACTGCCAGCTATAGTCATAGGGCTGGACATTTTTATTGGTTCCAAAGTTTGCGCTGTCCCAGGTAAAAGTTCCGTCCAGCAGTATGGTAAAACTTTTGTGCACCGGAAACTCCATTCCGAGGATTACACCGGCGCCCAGATAGTTGTAATGATATTCATCACTGAGCTGGTACATATAATGAATTCCTGGGGTAAGGCTCATGTTAAAATATTTGTACATGTCCTTGCGGAATGTTGGTCCCAGAAATCCGTCAAATGCATACAGAATTGTCTGCTTGCTTATCATTTCCATTCCGTTAAACTGGTGGTAGAACGGATAAAAGCCCTGAACCCTGAGCAGAAAGTCAACATACGGCAGATTGCGTGTCTGGGTTTTAAAATAAGCTCCAATCATGCAGTCCCGCCACACAAAGTTTGAGCGTTCCGTCTGCTTTTGAATTCGATTTACCTGAATGAATGAAACACCGCCGTCAAACAGAAAGTAAGTGTCTGCAAACCTGGACTTAACTGCCTCGTCAGCCGGTACAAATTCAACAAGGAAAAAAAGTGCTGCAACTATACTGATTAACTTTTTCATTTTATACCTTTTATTTTCCCGTATGATAAAGAGTCAGGTTTTTAGTAACTCCGCCGCTTGTCCATGTGATGTAAAGCATTGCACCGCGGATGTCCCATTCAGAGTTAACGGTTCCGTCTCCGGTCGAAAAAACGACTACGTTATCAACCACTGAATAATCCCCTTCGTAGTTTACGATGTTTCCGACGCTGTCCGTGATTTTTGCAACAAAGGTTCCGTCGCTGATAAAGGTAATTTTGTTTCCGTCGTTATCGGCCCAGGTTCCGTAAAGCGGAGACGGTGTGTAACATGAAAAGAGCATCAGAACTGCTCCCAAAAATACCGGTACAAAAATCGATTTAACTTTCATTATTCTTCTCCTATAAGCCAGCTGATATCGCCGTTTTCCAAGACTGTATTTCCATTTAAGTCCCGCGTTGTAACTTCGTAATAACCGCCGCCTGCGGCACCGCCCTTGATTTCGAGCTTGTTGTAACCTGCAGTTCCAGGGTACATTCCGGTACAAACTACGCTTTCGTGCATTTTTCCGTTTGCACTCATGTTTGAAGTTGTATCCGTGTTTCCGGTCAGACGGAAGTAAACGCCCATGCTGCTGTCACCGCCAATGTAGTAGTCGGCGTAGTTTTCGTAGTGCATCGTAATTTCGGCACCGCCAAGACCGCCGTTTACAAGGACTGCTTTGTAAGACAGGGTTCCGCTGATGTCGCCGTTAATCGTTTCACTTCCCAGCTTAGAAGTGTCTGGGGTTTTGTGCATCAGGGTGAGTTTTTTCTGTGAGCCTTTACAGGTTTTATTGTACTCGCGGAACCACTGCTCGCGGGTAAGCGCACCGTATCCCATACAAGTGCGCGCAGTGTCCGTCTGAGGGTCGTTTCCTTTTTTGCCCTGTCCCAGGGAGTTAATCGAAACAACCTTGTAATAGTAGACAGTTCCGGCCTTTGCAGTTTCGTTTGCGTCGATGTATTCAAATTCAACAAGAGGCTCTTCATTCAACTTTCTGAATCCGCTGTCAGTTTTTGTTGAACGGTATACGTAATAACCTGCCGGATCATCGCTGACAGGTTTTTCCCAGCTGATTAAGACAGGATAAACATTGTTTTTGTTTGCAGTAAAATCCCGAGAAAGAAGTGCTGTTTTACTTGCAGTAACGTTTTGAGGAGCTGCCGGCTGTGGTGCCGCACCCGCACTCATCACGCTTTCCGTGTCCGTTCCAAGGGGATTGTTTGTTGTAATTTTGTAAAAGTTTTTCTTTTCTACGGCAGCTGTCAACTGTCCGTCTGCGCCTTGAGCCGGAGCCAGGTCGCTCTGCAGGATTGTGTAGTCGCCGTTCTGGGTGTCAGAGCTGTAGATTGTGTAAGTAAAATCAACTTCATCTGCGCCCACGGCAGGTGCCCATGTCAGGTTTACAGTTGAATCCGAATCTCCGTCAAGAACTTCTACCGAGTCAGGCGGGCTCAGAAGATATCCGTATGAATTTTCACCAGATTCGCTGAATGCGCCCTTTGTTGTTTCAAGTGTCGCACTGTCATAACTTACCGCCTGAACATAGTAATAATAAATTACGCCCGTCTTTAAGCCGCTGGAATCTGTGTAGCTCGTGCCTGTGAGTTTGTTTTTAACAAGTGAATAAACCGAGTCTTCCGAACTTGTTTTATATAAAGAATATGTAATTGTCGCCGTTGCACTTGTTGCCGCAACCGGGTCCCAGGTGATGACAAGCTGGCTTTTGCTCGTTGCCTTTCCGTCCACAACGCGCACATTGCCCGCGATTGCCGGAGCACCTTCCTTGAGGGAGTAGCCCATGGCGATTGAACTCAGTGCGGATGAATTTCCGTAACTGTTTTTTGCCGCAATTTTGTAGTAGAACTCAGTTCCCTGCTCGCTGGTTAAAAGAGAATTCTCATAGCTGGTCTGGTTTGCGGTAACCGTTGCAAGCAACTCCATTCCGGTTCCGTTGGATTTTTCGCCCCGGAAAATTTCGTATTCAACCGCTTCTTCAACTGGCTCCCAGCTGATATTAATCGTATCGGTAGACTTTCCCTTGTCGGCCTGGACATTTGAAGGGCTTTTTAAGAGCCAGCCTTCGCCGCGGGTTGCGCTGACCGTAGGGTCTGTTGCAGGTCCTTCAAGACTTTCTGCAAAATTCTGGGCCGTAATTTTATAAAAATAGTGGTTTTTGTAAGCGTCGCTTGTTGCGGACGGGTTTGATAAAATCATGTCCGTGTATGAAGTTGAATAGCAGTAATCGCAGATTGAATTATAATCACTTTCATCCGGAACATCGTATCCGCCCGAGGCATTTGTTGAACTTACAACTGCCCGTTCGATACGGTAGCTTGTCGCATAATCTACCTGGCTCCATGTCAATTGAATCTTTCCGGCCAAAAGGCCCTGGCTTACAAAAAGCTGGGCGCTTGTACCAAGTTCTTCTATTTCTTCTTCGCGCTCAAACAAATCCCCAAGGTTTGCGGGATTTGTGTCCGTTGCCATATTTACCTTACTCTGAAAAAGTTCCTGACAGGAAGTAAGAGCCAGACAAACGGCTACCGCGCATCCTAATCCAATGAATTTAGTTTTCATCTGGCCACCATCCGTATGTTGAATTTTTAATTAAGTAGGCGCTGTCTTCGGTTACCATCATCATCGGAAGCCACCTGCGCCTTGTATCCACATCACCGGAAACATTACAAAGTTCTGTCGTTGTACCGTTGCGTGTGACGGTCAGTTTAAGAGCAGTTCCGCCTTCGCTGTTACACTCAAAGTGTACCGTTGCATCGGCGCTGATTCCTGTGAGTGTTGAATCGGCAAGGCTCGTTGTAATGTCGATGCCGCCGTCGGTGCGGAATTTGTCAATGTACGGATCAGAAAGTCCCTTCAGGCGGACAGAACCGGTTCCTGAAACGATGTTTATTAAGGCTGCGCTGTTGCCATCAGGACAGAGCATTGAAGGAGCATAATTTGTAAATGTAAAGCTTGCTTTATACTTACCTACTTCAGGATCCCAAGGCAAGGCAGAAATCAAGCTCATACTTCCAAACACTGCGGTTCCGCCGTTTGCTGTAGTCTTACCTTCTGCGTATTTGAATTTATTTCCAATATTCGAATAATCCGCACTTCCCCCGGCTTCCTGGTAAAATCCGTAAGTCATTGTAAGAAGTGCCGAACGGGCAATTTCTGTGTCAGTTAAATTTCTGTAAGCGTAAACGCTCAGGTCTTCACCAGCAGTACAGCTTACAGTTGCCGTAACGTCGTCTTTTGTGTAGGTTCTGACGCCTGCAATCCTGTAATAATGTTTTGGAGAGCGCAAAACTTTGAGGACGCCGGTTGTAGTTCCACCGTTAAAGCCGTCAAAAACAGGTTTTATCTGAATCATATTTACGCCAGAGTTAACAAGTTCAATTTTTGTTGTACTTGTATCGGTTAACACGGCTGTCTTACCAAAATCCTCGTTTGCAAGGTCAATGTTAACCCTTGCAATTCTGACCCAGCCGTTTGTGTCATCCATATTTTTTACCTGAATTTCGTAATAATCAGGTCCCAGGGCACGGTTATCATAATCGTAAGAAACCCAGTTTACCTGCTCAGTGAAGCCTTCGATATAGTTTGCAAAGGGTTTCTGCATTGAAAGGAGATAACCCTTGTTCAAGTGCTCGGTAGGGCTGTCCGATGCCATCTTTTGACCAAGAACATCGAGGATGTACTGTTTTGGTTCAACTGTTGGGGCTAATTTATTGTAAACAACTGCAAACTCATATGCCTGTGTTCTTTCGGCCGGTGTTATTGAATAACTCATTTTTGCCTGGCTGCTTCTTCCAGGCGAACCTGCAAGGCTCCAGCTGTCGCTTGAACCGCTCTTTCTGTAATAAATGTACGGATCATTATTTGCTCCGTCGTAGGGCTGCTTCCATGTTACCGTGATTATGCTTGTGTTCAGTGCCTTGGCAGCTTCTACATCCTGGCCGTAGCCACATGTTGCCGCAACAACTCCGCCAACGTCCGAGTACACAACCTGTGAATCATCAGTCAGCTTCATCAAAGCCCCGTCCCCTTCAAAACTAAAGTCGCCTTCAGCAAGTACCGGAACTACAAAGTATCTGTAAGGCAGGCCCGTGCAGATTTTTGCCTGGTTATTGTAGTAGGAAGCTAGGGAAGATTCTGAATCCTGTTTATAGGCATAATTATCTGTCAGAACAATCTGGCTTGCGCTCTGTCTCACGGCAACATCAGACTTATCAATGTCTTCTCCCTGAACCTGAGCCGTCAAAGTATCTGCCAAAGTATCTGCCGGAATGTAGTAGTTGTCGACTTTTTCAATTTCGCTGAGCTCGGCATCCTTGTAAACTGCCCGACCCACAACGTAACCGGCTGCCCCGGAGATGCTGTCCCATCTGATCTGAAGCTGAGTTTCGTTCTGGGGGGTTACCGACATGTTTGTGCAGGCAGGTCCCATTGTACGGCAGACTGTCTCAGCGGTTGTGCTGTCACCCGTTGCCGTATTTGAACTTACAACTTTTACCGTTATGCTCTTTCCGCTGATTGTGGCATTGTCAAAGCCTGCCGGCCGGTTGATTGTACATTTATAATTGCCTTCCACATCCTCAACAATATCTTCAGGGTTGATTGCAAGGGGAGTCTTACTTTCATCATCGGTGTAGTATGCCGTAACCTGATAGGTTGAATCTGCTTTTTGTACGGCATCCCAACTGAATTGAATTTTATCGTAGAAACTTGCATCCGATGTAATCTGAGCAGTGCCTAAAGTCTTAAAACTTTCCCCCTGAACTGCGTTGTCTGGTTCTACTGTCGTGCCCAAACCGTTGCTTGCAGTGAGCGTGTAAAAACGGCAGTCACCGCTTGCAGCCGCGTGGTTGTAAGTTGCAATTCCTGCTTCCACGGTAAGCTCTTCATTTAAAAGTGTAAGGCTTTCTTCGGGCTGCTGTTGACCACCAGTTTCGCTGACCCAGGTCAATGTGTATGTGTAGGCTTCGTTATAGGCAAATTGAATTATAAATTTATCTGCAAAACCGTCAGTAACCGTAAAACTGTCAATTACCGGAATCCTGCTTGCGTCAGAAGTAACAATGTGTGTTCCCAGGGCGCTTGCGCCCGTAATTGCGCCTGATGTGTCAGTTGCGCCAGGCGGACATATAAAAATTGAATATGCGTAATATCCTTCATCAGCGGCCGGATCTGTAAATTCAACCCGATAATTATTTACTTCTTCAACAGTGTTCAAAATGACAATTGAAGACCCGGGGTTGTTTCCATCCAGATCTGTTTTTGTCTGCTGAATTATATATTTGTATTCCTGCTGGAACGGTTCAAAATTCAGGGTAAAACTGAATTCAATCGAAGTGAATAGTGAAGTGTTCTCATCCTGCACATAGTTTGAAGTTACAAAAAGTTGCGGACTGCAAATCAGCCAGCCCTGGTCCTGTGTACAGCTTGATTCAGAAGTTAAGGTTTTTGTTGTGTCATCTACGTAGGATTGAATTTTATAATCGTATTTTTTGGAAATCTGCGCCGTAGTGTCAGTGTATTTAAGCACACTCAGACTTGAATATTTATAGTCTGCGCTGACTTCGCTTTCTTCGCTTGTGCTTGGTTCAACGGTTAAGGCCGTGCTGCTTGTCGTGCCGGCTGTACAGTCAAAGCTGATGATTGAACCTGTTGAGTTTCCTTCCTTTATACATCCGATATAAGAAACAAGTTCAACAAAGTCCGAATCAGACTGTGTGGATTCCTTGCGCCAGATTTTAAAGTAGACCGGATGACGCTCGTAAATTCCGCTTGTGATTAAATAATCAACGTATGCCGGAAGCTGCCAGCTCAAAAGCACGCCTGATGAACTCTGACCCTTTTGTGCGCTGAAGTTTACGGCACTCAAAGGCAAAAGCTTGCGGGCGGTTTCTGCGTCCAGCAAATCGCTGGATTCAATTTTATCCTGGGCGCCGGTCAAAAAGGCGTCTACGCGGTAATAATATGTAGTTTTTGGACTGAGTCCCGTTAAAACTGCGCTCAAAGAGCCGTCACTGACTGCAACCGTCGACACTGCAGTCGTTTTATCCTGGGCAAAGGCCGTAACTTCGTACATTATGTTTGCCTTATACGTGCTTGAAGTACAGTTATCCATCCACCAGTTAATGGTAGAATTAGTTCCGTCAGAGCCCTGCTCAATGGAAGTAATTACCGGTGTGGCAAGTGTTGAACCAAAGGCAACGTTGCTGAAAGCCGACTCAACATTGCTGTAGTTTACGGCTTTGATTTTAAAGTATCTGCTTTGTCCTGAAGCCTGGGTTACTTCAAAGGTCGTGTCTGTTCCGCCGGCTTCGCCAATCTGTTCAAAATCAGCAAAAACGTTTTGTGCAGCATAGATGTAATAAAGGCGGGCACCTTTTACACCTTCCCATGATAATTCAATTTTTTGAATTCCACCGTGGGTTGCTTTTAAAAGTTGTGGTGCCTCAAGAGTTTTTGCCACTGCAGCGGTATTGTCTGTTCCGTCTCCCACCGGAGAACGTACAAGATTGTCTGAACAAGCCGCCAAAACCAACAAAAAAGCTCCGGTAAAGAGCGACTTACATTTAGCGATGTGTCTGAGCATAGTTTATTGTACCACTAAGGACAAAAAAAGGGGAGACGGCCGATACCCAAAAAACCGTCTCCCCCAAAAAGAATGGCTTCTTTTTGATTCACTATTAAGGTCTTTTATTAAAACGAACTGCTAGTCCTGGAGGGCGTCGTAGCCTTCCTGACCGGTTCTTACCTTTACAACGTTCTGAACATC
>DLYJ01000183.1 GCA_003447785.1 Treponema sp. | reverse complement strand
GTTGTGTTACCTATACCAAGACTGATGATTTTTGCATCAGGATTTGATGCAGCATATTCACGTCGACGGCGGGCAATTTCAGGAAAAAGATAGCCCGCGGTGAGATTGGCCAAGCCAGAATTTCGTTTAATCATAATGGTGAGATTTTAGCGGAACTTCATTGTAAATTCAACCCAGTTAAGGCCGTCACTGTCGCAGGAAATGGAACCTCCGTTCAGTCTGGCGATGGATGCGGCAATGGAAAGCCCAAGTCCGTAACCGTTGTTCGGGCCGGTGCGGGAAGTGTCTTCCCGGAAGAAACGGTCAAATACGCGCTCCAGGTTTTCTTTTTTAATTGAAGAACCCGTATTGTAAACCTTGAGGATTTTTCTTGAACCATCGGTAAATACGTTTACCTTTATGTGACCGCCCTTATTTGAATATTTAATCGCGTTGTCAACTAGAATTGTCACAGCCTGTTTAACTGCGCTCTCGTCCGCATACGCCCTTACATTCTTCTGGATATTAAGTTCCAGCTTTTTGCCGGCTTCAAAAATTACTGATTCAAAAGGAAGAACCGCATTTGAAATAGCTTCCGAAAGATTTATGTCGTCAAAGTGGTAACGCTGCCGGTTCTGGTCATTACGGGTAAGGTAAAGCAGATCGGTAACAAGTTTTCCCATACGCTGGTTTTCTTCCTGAATATATTTGAGCCACTTGTTGTCCGGCTGCTCGTTGAGGACTACTGCAAGATTTGCATCGATAACCGAAATAGGCGTTCTAAGTTCATGACTTGAATCTGAAATAAAGCGCTTCTGGCGTTCAAAGGCCAGTTTTATGGGCTTTGTAATGAGTTTTGAAAAGAACAATGCAAGCAGGAGGGCAACAACAACGCTTCCACAGTAAACTGCGACGGAAATCAGATACAACTGCTTGAGGGACTGCATTTCGGAAAAGCGGTTCATTACACAGACAAGGGTGGTTTCTTCATTTTCCGGATAGACGCAGTAGAAAAATCCGTCTTCGTGCTGACGCCGTGTTCCCTTTCGGGCCACCTGCTGAATCTGTTCAATCATTTCATCATCGATTGATTTTTTATCTTCGCTGATAATCTTCAATACTTGGAAATTTTTGTCCAGCCTGACACAAAACGAACTCCTGAAACCCAGGTTCATTTCCGGACGAATCATGAGGAACTGCTGGATTTCCATCATGTCGCCCTTGTTGTGAACAGGCGGCATTTTTTTGGGTTTGGGTCTGAACTGCGAATCCCGGTCTAGGGGAGCATTCTTTGAGTTGAATTTATCATTGAGTTCCGGGCGAGGCCCGTCAGGAATTTTAAACGGCCTGTTTAAACCGCCGTTTTTAGCCATGAATTCAAGATGCTCGTACGCCTGATTATACAGGCGTACGGTCATGGACACGTTGAGAACAAACAGAATGAAGGCAAGAATACCTGCCATAATGCCTGTTACAAGAAAAATAATAAAAACGCGAAGTCTTTTTATTTCGTTCATTTAACTATCTGGTTGAATCTTCCAATGAGTATCCGATACCCCGTGCAGTACGGATACGTGTTGTTACGCCAAGGTTTTCAATCTTTTTGCGTATAAATGAAATATACACTTCTACGTTATTGTATTCAATATTGCTGTCGCCGCCCCAGATTTTATCGATCAGCTGCTCTTTTGTGATAATCTGGTGAGGATTGTCAAAAAGGCGGTCAAGAATCTGATATTCCTTGAGGGACAGTTTGATTGCCTTACCGTCTTCGCTCTGAAGTTCGCAGTTTTTGGAAGAAAGGATGAGGTCACCAAACTGGCGGCTGTCATCGCGGAGTTCTCCCTTGCGCCTTGTAAGGGCACGGACACGGGCAAGAAGTTCTTCTGTGGAAAACGGCTTTGTCATGTAGTCATCGGCTCCGCAGTCAAGACCTGCAACCTTGTCCGAAACATCGTCCTTGGCAGTAAGAAGCATTACAGGAACGTCGTTCTTGTTGGCGCGGATATTGCGCAAAACAGTAAGACCATCCATTCCCGGAAGCATGAGGTCAAGAATAATTGCGTCGTAGCTGCCGTTTTCTGAATAAGACAGGCCGTCTATACCGTTGTAGACAGCATCAACTCCAATCTGATGATTCTTAAAAATTTCTACGAGAGCGGCCGAAAGCCTCTGCTCATCTTCAACAAGTAATATTCTCATAGTTATGATTATACACGCGCTGTTTTAGGAATTCTTAAATTAGCGTTGAATTAACCTTAAACCTCATGAATTTTATGTTATTAAACATGAAAAGTGAAGAGAAGTCCGACTCCCACCAGAGCGTTTTACGTCCTGTTCTTTGCACGTTATGCTGAATGTGTTATTCTTAAAGGCATGACATTGCAGGAATTAAAAATCGGTCAGAGCGCCAGAATCGAATCTGTGGGTGGCAAAGGCGCTCTCCGTCAGCATTTTTTAGACATGGGTGTAATTCCCGGGGCAGAAGTAACGCTTGTCCGCTATGCTCCCATGGGCGACCCGATGGAACTGAGAATCCACGGTTATGAACTTACACTGCGTCTCTCAGATGCAAAAGAAATTGCCGTCACTCCGGTAGAATTCAATTCGTCCCGGAATTCAATAAATGATAATCTTAAAAATGAACTCAAAAAGGCGGTTCCGCACCCGTCTATCGGCGAACCGGGTATTCATCACCAGAAAACCGACGGAGAACCGCTTCCTAAAAATGAACTTCTCACCTTTGCACTTGTGGGAAATCAGAATGCGGGCAAAACTACACTGTTCAACAAACTGACAGGTTCAAACCAGCATGTAGGAAATTTTCCTGGCGTTACAGTTGACAGAAAAGACGGCCTGATTCTTGGAAAAAAGAACACCAGAATTACAGACCTTCCGGGCATTTATTCAATGTCGCCGTATTCTAATGAAGAAATCGTTTCCCGTGATTTTGTCCTTAAAAATAATCCCCGGGGAATCATCAACATTGTAGATGCCAGCAACATCGAGCGAAACCTCTGCCTCACCATGCAGCTTCTGGAAATGAGAAAGCCCATGGTTGTTGCCCTCAACATGATGGACGAAGTAAGCAAAAACGGCGGATTCATCGATGTAAACAAAATGGAAGAGCTTTTAGGCGTTCCTGTGATTCCTATTTCGGCCGTAAAAAATCAGGGTATTGATGAACTTGTAACCCACGCCCTTCACGTCGCTCAAAACCAGGAAAAGCCTTATGTGCAGGATTTCTGTATGGCAGACGATAACGGAGGTGCCGTTCACAGATGTATTCACGCAGTAGAAAGTCTGATCGAAGATCATGCAAACCGTTCGGGAATTCCCCTTAGATTTGCCGCAACAAAGGCAATTGAAGGCGATAAACTCATCATTAAACAGCTTGAACTTGACCAGAACGAACAGGAAACTCTTGAACACATCACACTGCAGATGGAAAAAGAGCGGGGACTGGACAGAAGTGCGGCAATTGCAGACATGCGTTTTGCCTTTATCGAGCGCGTCTGCAGGACCTGCGTAAACAAACCTTCTGAAAGTATTGAACACCACAGAAGCCAGAAAATCGACAGGATTTTAACGGGAAAATACACGGCGATTCCGGTTTTTGTGGCAATCATGGCCCTCGTTTTTTACCTCACATTCAACGTGATTGGTGCAAAACTTCAGGAACTTCTTGAACTTGGAATCGATTCATTCATTGAGTTTGCGGATAACGCCATGACCGAGGCCGGCGTAAACAAAGTTTTGCACAGCCTTATTTCCGATGGAATTTTGCAGGGCGTCGGCAGCGTTTTGAGCTTTCTTCCGATTGTCGTAACAATGTTCTTTTTCCTTTCATTTCTTGAAGACAGCGGTTACATCGCACGAGTCGCATTCTTTATGGATAAGCTTCTGCGTAAAATCGGACTTTCAGGGCGCAGCATCGTGCCGCTGTTAATCGGATTCGGATGCTCGGTTCCGGCTGTCATGGCAACAAGAACAATTCCAAGTGACCGCGACAGAAAGATGACAATTCTTCTGACTCCTTTTATGAGCTGTACGGCAAAACTTCCGATTTACGCATTTTTTGTAAGCGCATTCTTCCCGGGAAGCGGCGCTCTTATCATGACAGGCCTTTATATT
>DLYJ01000125.1 GCA_003447785.1 Treponema sp. | reverse complement strand
ACTTCAGCAACGAGCTGTGATACTTCAACCTGAATCTGCATACGGTCTTCATCAGAGTAGATACCGTTTGATGACTGAACTGCAAGTTCACGAATGCGCTGCATGATATCTGTTGTTTCCTGCAGATAGCCTTCTGCTACCTGGATGAAGCTGATACCATTCTGAGCATTTGTAGATGCCTGGTTCAAGCCGCGGATCTGGCTGCGCATCTTTTCTGATACTGCCAATCCTGAAGCGTCATCACCTGCGCGGTTGATTTTTTCGCCTGATGAAAGTTTTTCCATGTCTTTTGTAAGACCCAGATTTGTTACTCCAAGCTGTCTGTTAGAGTAAAGAGCTGACATGTTGTGGTTAATGACCATAGTGTTTTCCTCCGTGGAAATGTCAGACTAAAATCCTTTTTAGTCTGTTGTAAAAGGAAACTTCTGCATTACAAGGCTACATCCATTTCCTTTTACATTGATTCACTTGAACGGGCAGCTTCTACGAAGTTTTACCCACTCATAGTTCATCTTTTTCACTATCGGCATTACCTTACAGGAACTTTAATATTTTTTTTGATTTTTTTTTATTTTTTTTGTAATTTTCCCAGAAACTGCACGATATGGGCAACTGCCTTGCCCCGGTGGGAAATTTTATTCTTTTCTTCTGCGCTGATTTCTGCGACGGTTTTACCATATTCAGGTAAGAATACGATTGGATCATAGCCAAAGCCGCCGCTTCCTGCCTGTTTTGAAATATCATCAATGAGCTGACCTTCAAAGGTTTCCTGGCTGATGATAAATCTGTCCTTTGCGTAATATAAAACCATTGCACATACGTAGCGGCATGAGCGGTCAGGATTTTTTGAATCATTTGTCTGCTGGATCAGAAATCTGTTCTGTTCGTCCTGGCTTATTTTTTTGCCGTCAGGGCGTCCCTGCATAAAATCCGGCCCTGCGTATCGGGAAGAGTAGATGCCGGGAGCTCCGCCCAGAGCGTCAACGCAGATTCCTGAGTCGTCTGCAATAACAGGCTCTTTTACAAGGTCGTAAAGAGCCTTTGCCTTTATCATTGAATTTTCATAGAAAGATTTGCCTGTTTCCTCCGGATCAAATTCAATTCCCACATCTGAGGGAATTAAAACTTCGAAGTCCGGTAAAAGTTCCTGCATTTCTTTCTGCTTGTGTTTATTTGAACTTGCTAAAAATATTTTCATAGATAAAAATATACAGGAATTCAATTTGTCTTACAATCAAGGCTGTTTGTCCCCGTCATCGCCTGCGCTTTTTGTCTTTTTTGGCTGGTCGATAAATGGCCAGAAATTGTGTTTGAGGCGGATTAGGCTCAGATAATAAGAGACCGTTTTCTTTCCAAGGCCCGTTTCCCGGCTTATCAGGGCGTAACTTGGGGAAGTTGAACAGCCCTTTACAAGAAGTTCGTTGTTTCTCTTCCACGACTCATAATGTTTTTCCATTTTATGTTTTGTAGCTTCGTAGCAGGGAGTTCCTTCTTCCAGCCGTTCAAGTTCCCTTTCGTATTTGTTTTTAAAATAGAATGCGCGGTTTCGTCTTTTAATCAGAATTTCCCGCTTATCAAGTTTTCTCTGTGTCGAATCCTTTAATTCGTTTAATTCTGCAATAAAGTCCTCTCTGTCAATTTCAAGAAAATCCGCAATTTTTTGAATAAGGCTGTCAGAAAGATTGTTGCATTCGTGGAGTGCCAGGAGTTTTACATGTTTTTTAATACGTTCAAGGATATAGTCAGTTGAATTTTCTGCTGTTTTAATGAGCGGTGTTTCACTATCCATCTCTTCACCAACCTCAGGTTCATAACTCATGTCGTCTTCACGGACTGCCATAATTGAATCCAGACTGTTGGTTCCTGCGTATGTTCGAAGCTTTTTTCTTATAAAACCCGGAAGCGATTTTAAGACACCGGTTTTGACGTAAGAGATAAATGGAACCTGTCCGTCTTTGTAACGCAAAATCATTTTTGAGAAGTGGTCGCGCATGTAAAGCAGAAAATCGCTTACATCGTCCGAACTTAATGTTACCAGTCCGAATAACCTTGGATTCTGATAGAGAAGAACCCAGAGTCTGTCGGACGCCTGCTGTAAGGATAGTTTTCCGATCCTGTAATCGTGGGGAAGGGAGTTGATTTGTTTAATGACCATTTTTTATTCCTGCCTTTGTTTAATTTTCCCGGTGGGGACAATCTTCAAAGGCAAGAGTCGTGCCAGGCGGCAAAAATAGATTCAATCTGATTATTTTTTTGAATTTTTAACCCATTCATAACCCATTCAAATTTTTTAAAAACTGATTCATTCAAAGTGCTGAAAAATAAAAATATAAAAGGGCGGTTTTTAACCAGAAGATGGGGATTTAAACAAAAAAAATGCCGTTTCAATTCCATTCAAATTGAATACGGCACTTTTCTTACGGAATCTATCTTTTTCCAACTGTTTCAAACAAAAATCAAACAGTTTGCGGAAAAAAATTAAAGGATTTTTCCAAATTCTTTTTTAACCTGGGGAATTAAAGTTTCAAGTTTTCCTTCCACGCTGAAACCCGAGGCGTTTTTATGTCCGCCGCCTCCGAATTTTGCTGCAACCTGGCTTACATCCACGTCATCCCTTGAGCGTAGACCGCCCGTACATGTGTGTTCCGTGTCCTGTCTCAAAAAGGCTACGGCTTCAACACCTTCGCAGGAAAGCAGAAGTGAATAAAGGGAATCGCTGTCCCGGCCTTCAAGACCGTATTTTTTAGTGTCTTCCATTGTTTCCCAGGTGATGATGAATTTATCGTTAAAATATTTTTCTGAGCGTTCCAGCAGAACGCCAAGGAGTTTCCTTGTTGAATACGGTTTTCCGCCTGTAATTTTGTCATAAGTTTTTCTTGGATTGACACCTGCTTCAATCAGGCGGGCTGTCTGCAAAAATACTTCTGAGGAGCGTTCGTCCAGAAATCTAAAATAGCCTGTGTCAGTGCTCTGACCAAAGAAAATGTATTCTGCAACTTCTTTTGTAAGAGGTCCGGCGAGTTTTTCATAAAGCTGCTGAATTAGACAGCAGGTTGCAGGGGAGGACGGGTCTATAATGCAGTTTTCTGTAACAGAGGCGGTAAGGTGATGGTCCACAATAAAGGTATCAAGTCCCTTTAAATCATCTCCCAGTTCTCCCAGACGCTTGAGCTCAGAGCAGTCCAGCATTATGAGACCTGTTTTTTTGAGTTCCGGCTCAGATAAAAAGGCCGGTTTATCAGAAAAGAACTCAGCTTTGTCTGCTACTTCATTTCGTTTGAACGGACCTGCATTCAAAAGCTGGTATTCAAGATTCAGTTTGTCTAAAAGACGTGCCATTCCCAGACAGCTGTAAATACAGTCGCCGTCCGGTTCCTTGTGACCGATTACATAAAAAAAGTTATGTGCATCCAGAAAGGCTTTAAATTCTTTAATCTGTTCGTCTGTGATAATTTTCATTACTCAATCCTTTGTGAATAGGTGTAAAAAAAAGAGCCGCCCAAAAGCGGCCCTTTACTATAAAGTATTTTTGATTAGTAAACAATATCAAAGGTATCTTTGTTTGCATCAACCTGAACATTGCTGTCTGCAATGCCCCAAGCCGGGTTTCCGCGGTTTACAGGCATTGTAAGGATAACCTGGCTGAATTCTCCTGATTTATACAAAACTGTCATGTAAGGAGACATTCCGGTAGGAAGTGGTCTGAAAGCCAGTTTGTGTGGAGATTCTTTGTACCATTTTTTTGGAATGGTAACGTTTCCAACTTCACGATGGCCTTTTGCATACATAACTACATAGGCCTCACGGTGATCAAGCACCTTGTATACAGTTACATTTTTGTAAGTAAGGTTTGATTCCTGGAATTCATATTTGTATTCACGGTCTTCTGCAGAAACGGTGAATAATGATGCAGCAAGAAGCAATGCAGAAATTACAAAAAATTTTTTCATATTTTTCTCCTTCTAAATACTAGATAAGTGCAAGCATAATTGCTTTAATCGTATGTTTTCGGTTTTCGGCTTCGTCCCAGACCTTGCTCTGAGGACCTTCAAAAACGTCTTCGGTAACTTCCTGACCCAGAACAGCAGGAAGACAATGCATAAAGATTGTATTATCTTTACCGGTTGCCTTCATCAAGTCAGCGTTTACCTGATACGGACTAAGCAAACGGGTTCTTTCTTCTTTGAGTGCTTCTTCACCCATTGAAACCCATACATCAGTATAAAGGCAATCTGCGCCTTTTACAACTGAAATATCGTCAGAAATTTCAATTTTTGCACCGCTTTCCTTTGCAAAAGGTGCGCACAGGTCCTGAATATCCTTTGGAGGGAAGAGTTCTTTCGGGGAATAAATTGCAAAATCAATACCGAGTTTTGCAGAAATTACCATGAGTGAGCGGGCAACATTGTTGCGTCCGTCACCGCAGAATGCCCATTTGAGGCCTTTGAGCTTTCCAAAGTTTTCCTTGAGGGTCATTATATCTGCAAGAGCCTGTGTGGGATGAAAGTCATCAGTAAGACCGTTAATTACAGGAATTCCTGAATATTCTGCAAGCTGTTTTACATGTTCCTGCTTAAATCCGCGGAATTCAATTGCACTGAACATTCTTCCAAGAACCCGGGCTGTATCTTTAACGCTTTCCTTTCCGCCCAGCTGAATGTCCTGGGTAGACATAAATACAGGGTGTCCGCCTTCTTCACCAAAAGCGGTTTCGAATGAAGAGCGTGTGCGGGTAGAGCGTTTTTCAAAAATAAGGGCAATAGTTTTTCCAAGAAATCTCTGGTGAATTTCGCCTTTATGGGACTGTTTTTTTACAAGAAATGCGTAATCAAGAATCTGTAAGATTTCTTCGGGAGTCCAGTCCACCCATGAAAGAAGTGAGCGACCTTTGAACGGTGTTTTGAATTTTTCTGCTTTAATCAATTTTTTTGTACTCCAAAGGCAAACTTTAACACTAAGTTTTTTTACTGTCAAGAATTGCGGAATTTCTGCAGAAGTCTGGTAAAGCGGCTTACCATCGGACGCTTTCCCACGATGCCGGCAGACCTGTCAAATTCATCCAGTTTAAGCTGTGTCTTTTTCATTGAACTCTGGAGCTGGATTATTGTCTCGGACTTTTTGTCCTTGATAAAGTCGTTTGCGGCCTCGCTTGCTGTTTTGTACAGTTCCATTGCGTCCCGGAAGGCAAACTGAAGTTCTGCATTTTTTGCGGCTGCGAGCGCATACTTGTAAATCTTATGGTTGTCCTGTGCTTCGATTGCATGGAACAAAAGTTTTTCTGCGTATGGAGAGAGGTCGTCGGCGTACATGTTTTCAAGAACTTCAAGAATCTCTCTGTTCATCTCTTTTTTTGTAGTTTCCAGGATTGTATCGTAAATAATATGATGAATATAACTTGTCCTGAAACTGAATGTGTCAGGAACAAGGTCGTTATCGATAATATTGTGGAATACAAGGTCTGCAAGCATTTTGTCAACTTCTTCCTGACTCATTTTTTCCGGAAGAATCTGCATCAGGATTGATGAATTGAATTTTAATCCCAGTGCGGAAGCGGA
>DLYJ01000222.1:5418-5752 GCA_003447785.1 Treponema sp. | reverse complement strand
CACAAGGATGAACTTAAAGACTTTGCTGAAGTTGGTCTTTGTGGAACAGCTGCTGTAATTTCTCCAATCGGTCAGATTGATGACCACGGAACAAAAATTAACGTTCCTGCCGGAATGGAAAAAATCGGACCTGTTCTTGGTAAACTCCGTGACACACTCACAGGAATTCAGATGGGTATAGAAAAAGCACCTGAAGGCTGGATTTACGAAATTAAATAGGCAGAACACATAAGCCTTTGCCCCTGAACTCGGTTTTAGGGGCATTTTTTTTGGCTTCGTAATAGTCGCCCATGTAGAACCAGCCATAACGACCGTTAGTTAGTTCAATTTTGTC
>DLYJ01000222.1:0-5293 GCA_003447785.1 Treponema sp. | reverse complement strand
GTTTTTTTCGTATTTTTCTATCAATTTTGAAATAAAATTCTTTCCGACGCTTGGGGCAGGCATCGGAAACTTAAACCATTTTTGTACCGGAACATCGATATCCTGTCCGTGCATCCACTGATTCAATGAATAATCCAGGGAATCCCCATATTTTTCTGATTTCTTTTCGCCTTCAAAATGAAGACCGTTTTTGGCAAATAAAGGGGCCCCTTCTTTTTCCAGAGGGTCTATAGGTTTGAGGTCTTTGATTTTGCCTTCCTTCCATTCGTTGTAAACTCTTGAGTGGCGGGTCAAAACAAATTTGTGCCAGAAACAGCTGTCCAGAAGACCTGCTTTATAAAACTGACGGAGTGTTTCCATTGAATTAATCAAGTCCTGTGGAGTTTCCCACCAGTACCCGTAAATCATGTATGCGTGAACCAGGATTCCGGCCTCTTTAAAGGCACAGCAGGCGCCTACGATGGATTCAAGATCTGTTCCCTTGTGAATTGCGTTCAATCCGTTGCCGGTTGCAGACTCAAGCCCGGCAGATACTCCTATAAGTCCTCCGTAAGACAGGTAGTCTGCAACATCGCGGGTAAAAAACTTTTCAAAGCGCACGTTTCCCCACCATGTAATCGGTGAACCGCGGGCAATGTTTTCCCGGGCAAAAAGTACCATCATGGCAGGCGGCATTGCCTCGTCAACAAAGTGGATTCCATAAATGCCGAGTTTTTGGCACTGCTCCAGAAGGCCTTCGTACAGCCGTTTTATATTTGTTGGGCAAAACCCCTTAACATAATCCAGGGTAACGTCGCAGAAGGCACATTTGTGCCAGTAACAGCCGTGTGCCATGTATGCTTTAAGCCAGGCTCCGTCAGACCAGAGTCTGTGCATCGGGTTGGTGTCGTCGATGAGCCGCGGATAAATTGAATAGTCGATGTCACAAAAGTCGGGTATAAGTGTTGAAGTTACGGTTTTTTCGTATTCAATTGAATTTTTATATTCGCTGGAATCCGGGTTTTCGGAAGCGGGTTCAATTACGGTAACCCTGCCATCGTCACCCGTGATAAACTGCCGCATTTTGTAAATGGATTTTGCAGTTTCGCTGGAATTTACAACCTGATTTTTTCCGGAATCCATCTGGTCAAGAAGAGCCTTGTATGAACCGTAGCCGCGGTCGTAAGAAATTGAATCGCAGTATTTTGCGAGGGCAGGCTCACAGGTGTCGCGCAGCTCGGTGTTTACAAAGCCGCCCCCAAAACTTACGTAGACGCTCTTTCCAAAGTGAGATTTAAAAAAACGGCCGGTTGCAAGGGCGCAGGCAAAGGTCCCCGGGAATGGAATTGAAACCAGAACAAGATTGTAAGGGGTTTCCGCTCTTGCAAAAAGTTCGTTTAAGAGGGGCTCGTAAAAATACTTTATTACAGGAGAGTCGGCGCCTTTTTCCACCTGGGCAAAAGTAGATTCGCTGATTGTCAGGGACTCAGCGTATCTTACAAGTGAAAAATTATTGTCAAAAGCGATATTTATAAAGTCTGCAAGGTCAGCTAAAGCGTAACTTGCAAGGGAGCGTGCATCGTCAGTTGAAAGGTCGTGGTTCAGATTTTCTAAAAAGCGTTCCATGCGGGCTCCCCGCGGAACATGGGCTCCAAAAACAAAGCGGTGCGCATTTTCTGTACCTGAAATATTATTTGCCGCAGAAGGTCTTAAAATCGCCGTGATAAATTCAATCCAGTGTATCCAGAGGGATTTCTGGCTGATGTAGCGTCTTAAATTAAAGGCGGTCATTCCGTCGCCCTTTTTGTCAGCGCTGTCGGCAAGTTTGAGGGCATTGTCCGTGCTTAATTCAAAAAGTCTGGTAAGACCTTTTCTGGAGAAAATTTTATAAAAAAGAAGAATGTTTAAATCAATCCACTTTGTGGTGTGGCCCAGAGACTTAAAAAATGCGGAAAGATATGCCCCGCTGGGATAGGCTGTGTTTAATTGTACGACTGGTGGTTCAAGGATTAAAACATTCATAGTAAAAAAAGAGGGGCGGCTGAAAAGCCGCTCCCTTTAACATAATTAGAATTCGAGGCTTTCTGACCAGTATTCGTTGTTATAGATATCAGTAAAGCGGTAAGCAATTTTTACCTTGCCCTGACCTACATCTACGTTGCTGATCTGGATTTTATCAGTGATTGTCATCTGTTCGCCCAGATAATAGCTGTCCTGATAAGTTCCGTCATATGAATAATAGTCACAGATAAAGTCTATTTTGTCGCCGGATTTGATTCTGTTGATATTTTTTGCAACAGTTTCAGTCTCTTTTGCCTTGTAATCTGTTTGAGCGCCGGCGATGTATCCGTAAGGATGTTCATTGTCAAAGTTCAAAATCAGGTTTACACGAACTCCGTTCAGCATTGCCGGAACACGGCCGGTAATTATGTACTGGTCGTTTCCAAGTTCAGTTGTGTCCATGTGGTAGTAAGCAACCGGCTGTCCGTTGATTGCAAGCCATGTTCTGTCGGTTGATGGAACAAGGGCACCGTCTTCCGTAAAGTTGTAAACGTTGTCCAGGCCCAGATCTACGTAACCCTGTCCGTCATCGTAGAACATATTCAGGTCCAGTGAGTGAACAAGTTTCCACTGGCTTTCAGGGAGGGCCATTGTAACAGTTGAACCGGATTTATTCCATACGAGGTTTGTTCTGTCAAAATAGTTGAGCGAGATATAATCTGCTTTTTCTTCGTTGGAAAGTGCACGGTCAGACATAAAGTTGCCTGCGCGACCGCCGCCGAGGAATGCACCAAGGAGCTGGCCGATTGCATCTGCGCTTGAGCCGGATGAGCCGGAACCGAGCATGTCGCCTGCCATGCCAAGGAGCGAACCAAGAGGAGATGCGGAACCTGAGCTGCCTGTTGCAACCTGACCGCTTACTTCCATGCTTGCAAATGCGCGTATACAGTCTGCATATTCGTCATCCATGCCGATGGCTTCGTAAGTTTCGCAGGCCTTGTCTACGTATGAAGTGCGCTGGTACGGGAAGTAAATTGAAATACCGTAAGCGTCTGTCATGTTTGAAGAAGTCCTGTTGTATTTAACTGCACCCTGAAGTGCTTTTGCGAGAGCTTTTCCTTCAGTGTTTCCTACGTTTTTACAGAGATCTACAAGGTCAATCTGGTCGATTTTTGAACTTGTGGCAAATTCCCGGGTTGTGTAGCGGGCATCAGAAACCGTCTTGTATTCTTTCTGGGAAATCAGATTAGTGATTGATTTTGAAAAGTTTGCAAGTGGTGAGGGAACGGTGTTTGTAAATTCGGCAAGGTCGATAACAGAAAGTGTTGTCTGCTGGCCGCGGCATCTGCGAGCACACTGTTCAACAAATGAATCTACGATTTTTTGTCCGACATCAAGTGTAGAAAGAGAAGTATCCTGACCGAGGGCGTTGAGCCAGTCAGTATAGTACCAGCCGATGCCAGGTTCAGTTTCTTCTGAAGCAATCATGTAGTCGGCGTGGTTGTTCAGCATGAGGGCTGTTTCTGCGGTTGCCATCAGACATGCGTCAAAGCCGACAAAGTCGAATTTAACTCCGCCTGCCTTGAGGGCTTTGTTAATATTTGCAAGGCTCATTGAACCGCTGCGCTGAAATTTTTCATCGTAACCATAACCGCTTACAGAGCCTCCGCCGTGATCCCAGAAAATGAGGAAATTGCGGTTAGCAGGATATTTTTTTGCAGTCCACTTAATGAATGAAGAAAGTGTGTCTGGATTTGTCATGGCCTTTGCGCCGTCGTCAGCAACAAGGCGTTTGATTCCGCCGTCTGTAACCTGATAAATCTGGTTTGTGCTTGAACTGATTGCGCTTGTCTGCCAGCGTTTGCATCCGCCGGTGTATACGATGAGATTTACATTTTTTCCGAATTTTGCGGCGGCCATTTCGCTCAGGTCAGAAGAAGCCATGCCGTTCTGAGACTCAAGGTCAGTTCCGCACATGTAAACCATTACAGTTACAACGTCTTTTCCATTGCCGTAAATCTGGGTACGTTTAGCGCGGCTTCCGGAAGCAACGGACCGGTCTACTGAACTATAAGAAGTAGGAGTTCCGGCTTGTGTTGAACCTGTAGAATATGAACCAAAACTTCCTGAAGGTGAACCTGCACCTCCGCCAAGAAGCTGTAAAACAGACCCAAGAGCTGACGCTCCTCCGGAAGACTGGGAAGCAGTGTTCTGTGAAGTTGATTCACCCGAGCCGCCGCCCAAAAACAGTTTGGCAAGAATAAAAAGAATGAGGATAAGAGTTCCGCCACCGCCTGCTGCGGCACGTTTACCTGCCCCGCCGGATTTTCTTGACTGATAACCGTCTCCCATTCCTACAGGGCCGGTACCAAGACCTTCCCCGCGTCGGTGAACACCATTACTGCTGCCGGTAACGTTTTTTTCTCTTCCACGAGGTTTATTCTGATTGTCCATGTTGTACTCCTTCAAAATTCCGCTTTTGCGGTCGTGCAGGCGGCACGATATCGTAGTGTGTAGTTTTTTTAATTATAACGCTCAAGGTTGAATCTTGCAAAGTGGAAGAAAAGGTGGGGAGGGTGGGGCATAAAAAAGTGTGTTGACAATTCCCAAAATGGGAACTACACTACAAGTATGCATGTGATTTCCCGGAAAACTTTGAGCGATTACTGGCAGAAAGTACCCGAAGCAGAGCAGCCTTTAAAGGCGTGGTTTTGTGAAGCGCAAAAAGCGCGCTGGACTTCTCCTGCCGAAATAAAAGAAAAATATCGTTCGGCAAGTTTTCTAAAAGGAAATCGCGTTGTGTTTAATATTTGTGGCAACAAACATCGCTTAATTGTCCGCATAAACTACGCATCAAAGACGGTGTTTGTTCGTTTCGTCGGAACTCATTCTGAGTATGATAAAATCAACGCGGAGGAAGTGTAATGTCGTATAACAAACTCATAAAAACAGAGGCCGATTATAACAACGCGCTCAAACGAATTGAGCAGCTCTTTGACGCGAAAGCGGGCACTCCCGAAGCGGACGAACTTGAACTTTTGGCAACCCTTGTTGAATTATACGAAAAAGAGCATTTTCCCATTGATGCCCCCGATCCTGTTTCTGCCATAAAATTCCGAATGGAGCAAGAAGGTCTTACAAACGAAGATATGATTGCGTATCTTGGCGGAAAATCGCGAGTCTCCGAAATTTTTTCACATAAACGGAATTTGAGTCTTTCCATGATAAGGAAATTGGTTACAGGGCTTCAGATTCCCGCAGAAGTGCTTTTGGGTGCGGCAGTTTTGTAACCGATACTCAACTCAATTTTATT
>DLYJ01000198.1 GCA_003447785.1 Treponema sp. | reverse complement strand
TAAAAGTTCAGCTGGTTGTAAGCCGAGGACCTAGTTTTGAAAACACACGAGTTCCACGCTATGTTGGAAAAACAATTCAGGAAATGCTTTCACTGCTGCCGTCAACAAAGCTCGTATTCGACTTTAAGGCTCACAAGGCTTCCAAAGATGAAAAAGAAGGAACAGTCGTACGCCAGCAGGAAATTACAGAAGAATTTGTTCCTAACTACAGCCGCGTAGAAGTTGAATTTGCAATGCCGTCAAAGAGCGAAGATGACCTTGTTTACGGTATTTTTGAAACTTCACTCCCAGATTATCCGTACCCTGTAAGCATGACTGTAGAAGCTGTCCAGAAGGACGGCATGCGCTTTAACATTGCAACTCTTGACCATACAGGCGGTTCATTTAGCATCCCGTATGCGGTAGAAAGCGGTACTGAACTTATTCTGCGCGTTGCAGAAAAAGAAGCCCGCAGAATGACCGTTAACTGATTTAAATTTTAAGGAAGAAATGGCACGACCTTTAGTTTGTATTTGTCTCACCGGAAAAACTCTTGCAGAAGATGTAGAAATTGCAAAAAGATACCGCGACTTTATCGACCTTGTTGAATTGCGCGTAGACTTTCTGGAGCAGGATGAGCGCCTTAAAATCCGAGACTTTCCGTCGATGATTGACGTGCCGGCCATTCTGACTATCCGCCGCCGCATTGACGGTGGTGTCTACATGGAAGGCGAGTCATCAAGAACAATGCTTTTTGCCCGCGGTCTTGCCTTTGCAGATTCTGACCCGACAAAAAACTTTGCTTACGTTGATTTTGAAGAAGACTTTCACGTGCCGAGCCTGGAAGACGCAGCCCAGGCTTTTGGAACAAAAATTATCCGTTCATACCACAATATGAAGGATCCGGTACACGACATTGTTAAAAAATTTAACGAAATGCGAACTACCGGTTTTGAAATTCCAAAGATTGCCTTTATGCCCCATACTTTGAGCGATGTAACAAGAGTTTTTAAGGATGCAGAAACTCTGGCCGGAACACAGCAGATTTTGTGCGCTATGGGGCCGCTGGGACTTCCGACACGGGTTTTGAGCGAAAAACTGCATTCATACCTGACTTATACAAGCCCCACAGAACTTTTGGGAAACCTTCTTGCAATCGGTCACACTGACCCGATTACACTTTCCAAAATGTACAGATTCCAGCAGATTAACGACCAGACAAAAATTTTCGGTATTACAGGTTTTCCGCTGACTGTTACCTCCAGCCCGGAACTCCACAACACTTCTTTTGCAGAAAACAAGATGAATGCAGTCTACATTCCGTTCAAGTCAGAAACAATTGAAGACGCACTTTCTTTTGCAGAAACACTGGATATCAAGGGATTTTCCGTAACAATTCCACACAAAGAAAGTGTAATTCCACTTTTGAGAAGAATTGACGCCCGTGCCGAAGACATCGGTGCCTGCAATACGGTTATCAGGGACGGAGACTCATGGAAGGGTTACAACACTGACGCAATCGGTTTTGAAAAAGCCCTTCTTGAATTTACCGGCCTTAAAAATTTAAAGCACAAAAAAGTTGCAATTCTCGGGGCCGGTGGTGCAAGCCGCGCAATTGCCTGGGTAATCAAAAATCTCGGCGCAAAGGCCTGTGTATTCAACAGAACTTTGTCAAAGGCAAGACTTATCGCCGACAAATATGGCTTTGAATACGCAACCCTCGGACCTGAGTCGCTGGAAAAACTTAAAAAATACTCGGACATCTTTGTTCAGACAACTTCCAAGGGAATGGGCTCAACAGAACAGTCAAATCCGGAAAACGATCCTATCTGGTTCTACGACTTCAGGGGAAATGAATTCATTTACGATATAGTTTATGCGCCGGAAGTTACTCCGATTATGGCAAGGGCCGACGCTTCAGGCTGTAAGGTTTGCAACGGTATGAGCATGCTCAGGTATCAGGGCGATGCCCAGTTTGAACTATTTAAGCAGCTTGTTTAGGCGAAGGTCGTTCTGTCTCCAGTTTTTGTCGACTTTAACCTGCAGGTCCAGATCGATTTTGTAATCAAAAATCTTTCGGAGCTGTTTGATTGATTCAACTCGGATTGTTTTTATCATTGATGCTCCCTTTCCGATTACAATGCCTTTCTGGCTTTCTTTTTCTACGCAGATGAAGGCGCGGCACCACATTTTGTTCGGCGTCTTCATTTCCATGTCAGCGATTTGAATGTAAAGGCAGTGAGGAATTTCATCTTCAAGGCGGTTGATTGCCTGTTCGCGGATAACTTCGGCAATTCTGAAGTCAACTTCCTGGTCGGTGTAAAATTCTTCAGGGTAGAGGTGTGGTCCCACCGGTGCAAGGTCGTAGATTGCACGGAGAACCTCGTTGATTCCTTTGTCTTCTTTTGCACTTACGTCGATTATTTTTGCAGCATCCAGGTCAGGCAGTTCTTTTTTGAGAAAGTTCCTTACATCTTGTGGCCGCGAATTTTTCTGGTCAATTTTATTTACGGCAACGATAATTTTATTCTGATGTTCCTTGAGAAGGCCTGTGATAAGAGACTCTTCGCTTCCGCACACCTTTGTGGAATCGATGACATACAAAACTGAATCTGCGCTTAAAAGCTGATCTGCAACGATTGTGCGCATTTTAAGGTTCATCTTTTTTTCTGACTCGTGGTAACCCGGTGTATCAACAAAAACAATCTGTCCGAGAGAGGTGTTTACGATTCCCCGGATGGCGTTGCGGGTTGTCTGAGGCATTTCGCTTACGATACTGATTTTTTCGCCGGAAGCAGTGTTTAAAAAGGTGGATTTACCGGCAGAAGGACGGCCAATAATTGTTACGAGGGCAGTTTTGTCGCCGATGGGCGGATTTGTGTCGTTGTCTGTTGAATTCATTAT
>DLYJ01000004.1:339-3018 GCA_003447785.1 Treponema sp. | reverse complement strand
GCAACCTTACCGATTTCAAAAATTTTGTGCGGGAACACAGCCTGTCCTGCGGCACTTTCTGCGCGGAGCAGTGATGAAATAATTGACGGGCGTACAAACTGATAGTTTTCGCTCATCGGGTTTGAAATTTCAATTACATTGTCAGCGCTTACATTCATTCTGTCGATGTAGTCGCGTTTAGAACCAAGGTAGTTGAAAATCATTTCCTGGTATCCGAGACCAACCATGATTTCCTTTGCCTTGCGGCTGAAAAGTGTTACGTCAGACAGTTTACCAACTGTAAAATCATTCGGGCGCTGCGGCTTAAAGTTATCAAGGCCGACACCGATCATTACGTCTTCAATGATATCAACTTCGTGGAGGAAGTCGTTGCGGTATGGTGCCGGATTCAATACGAATTCAACATCAGAATTATTTGCTTTGCAGTATTTTTTTGTTGCGTCAGTAACAGGAATATCTTTTGCAGTTACATCGTTGTCCATTCTTGAAAGTGCATCAAGAACTTCTTTTTTGGTTAAGTCACAGCCAAGTTTCTTGTTGATTGCGGCCAGAGTTGCTTTTGTAGGCTGCTGGAAATAGAACGGAACTACGATTTCTTTTCCCAGACCTGTGTCATAGGGATGAACAACTTTTACCGGAAGAATTTCATAACCTGCATCGTAGAAGTCACATGCAACGATGTTTGCGGCAAGAACCAGGTTTTCCATTTCGGTACCTGTAAGTTCAACCATAAGATCCTTGTCACCAACCTGAACGGCACCAAGAGTTGCTGAGTTGATAATCGGTGCCATGGAAAGAACTTCGTCCTTGTCATCTGTGAGCAGCGGGAATTTTTTAAAGCCTTCCAGAATCCATCCAAAGTCTTTTCCTTTTGGATGTTCTGTCAAAATCTGACGGCATGTCATCGGCTGTTCGCACTGAAGCGGAACAAAAGAAGTTTTGTCAGGATCTACAGCCTTGTAGTGACACGGCCATTTAATCTGGCTCATGCGGTAAACACCCATAGAAATTGACTTGCGCTTGCGGCCAAAGTTCCAGCAGAGTTTTTCCTGAGTCTGGATAATATCTTTGAGCATCGGATCATCAATAGCTTTTCCACTGATTACAAAACTAACCATGTATGGACGGATGTCTTTAAGATCTTTATCAACAGTAATTATACGATTGCCAAAATCTTTGATGTCACCTTTTCTTGAAAGAAATTTACTGTAGTCAGAACGCTTTGCACCTTCGTGCAAACGAAGCTGACGGCTGATACCACCTGTAGACCAGAGGTCAGGGCGGTTTGTATCATTCAATTCAATTTTGATAACACGTTCATCAGCGCTCTGTGACATATCCGGTTTTTCATCAAGTTCAGCTTTTCCAAAAGTAAGCTTTTTTTCCAGTGTGTCGTAATCGTATTTTTTTCCAAGAAGATTAAAAAACAGTTTTTCGTTTACTTCAATTTTTGGCATAATTTTCCTCTATAAAAATCGATTATACCGAAATCAAAGTCTACTGTCCACAAACTATTTTTTTCGCTCTTCAAAATGGCAGTTATGAAAGTTTGTTTCCTGGGAAACGTTCTTCTCAACCAGGCTGTTCATATATTCGCTGTATCTGCTTTGTTCAACTTTTATGTTTTCCATAATCGAATTGAATTTTTCCCGGCTGATAAACTTACTGTCAGGGGAAGCAAGAAGTTCCATAGATTCAAGTCCAAATGTGTTTGTCAGTCTTACGTAAGTTTCGCACTCAGGCCAGGTCGTGCCGGATTCAATTTTTTGAATTGCCTTTACGGTAACTCCGCAGAGTTCAGCCAGCTTATCTTGAGTCAAATTATTTTTAAGTCTAAAAAACCGCACATTGCTGCCAAGCACGATTTTCAGTTTTTCCGCATCAAGCATACGATAAATTTATATGCAAAAACCCTAACACAAAATCCACGGGAAGTTACTTTATAAATTCGACAAAGGAACTCTCTGTTCCCGTCTTTTTGAATTCAATTCTGCTCACTTTACACCGATTGAATTTTAATTTCTTTATAGTTATTATCAGCCTATGATTGAATTAACAAGCAGACAGAGAAAGATTTTGGAAAAAGAGGCTCAGCCGATGAGCGCAGTAATCCAGATTGGAAAGTACGGCGTTTCAGAAGAACTTGTAAAACAGATTCAGGCAGCCATCTCAACCAGGGAACTTATCAAAATTAAGTTCAATGAATTTAAGGATGAAAAAAAGGACCTGAGTTACGAAATTGCCGAGCACACGGATTCAACTGTTGTCCGCATCATAGGTAACACAACTATTCTTTACAAAGAAGCTGCAGAACGGGAAAACCGAAAATACGCATCACTTCTTGCCAAAGCAAATTAACCCGCCTTTTTTTTCTAACTAATAGTCCAAACTCTTTCGATAATCTATAAGTATAATTATGGAAAAAATTAATTATCAGAAAGAGCTGGACAAAATCCTGGCAGACATTTCCAGCCGACAAAATTCTGAAAAACCTGATTTACTACTCCACGCATGCTGCGGTCCGTGCAGTTCCTATGTCATCGAATACCTGGCTTCCATTTTTAATATAACAATTTATTATTATAACCCCAACATTCATCCGGCGGAAGAATATTACCGCCGTCTTAACGAATTAAAAAAGTTTCTGACGGTCTTTCCGGACGCGGTAAAAAATCAGGT
>DLYJ01000004.1:0-235 GCA_003447785.1 Treponema sp. | reverse complement strand
TGAACTTTGCACCGAAGCCGAAAAAGGTGAACGCTGCCGGCGATGCTACAGGTTAAGAATGGAACGCGCCTGGCAGTATGCGTGCAGGAATAATTTTGACTGGTTTACAACGACGCTCAGCATCAGCCCGCACAAAGACAGCCAGAAAATAAATGCAATCGGTTTAGAGCTGGACAAAGAGTTTGCCGAAAAAGTATCTCAGGGAAATATTTTGTCCCGCACAAAGTTTTTGCCC